>JACPBT010000024.1 GCA_016180145.1 Candidatus Woesearchaeota archaeon
GCAAATTGCCGGATATTCTGGCTGAAGCCGTCGCAAAAGAACTTGCTCTTGCCAAAGACCAGGCTTTGATGAATGAGCTGAATGTTGAGGTTTGCAATGTTTTGCTTTCAAGAGGTGTTCCGGCTTTTCCTTTTCAGTATTCTTCCGGCTCTGTCAGTTCCGGCAGGCGCATTAAGTCAATGAACACCGCCCTTATCAGGCGGATGCTGAATCTCGGTCTTGTTCCTGTTATGTTTGGCACTCCTTCTGTTGATGACAGACAGGGCTGCTCAATTATCTCTGGTGACCAGATTATAAGTTTTCTTTCTTCAAAGCTGAATGTTTCAAAGGTTATTTTTGCTACAAATGTTGATGGCGTTTTTGACGGTGACCCGCGAAAGGATAAAGCTGCGAGGATTCTTAAATCCCTGTCAGGAAAGGCTCTTGCGCGTGTAAATTCAGGGTTTTCTGCGGATATTGATGTTACAGGGGGTATGAGGGGCAAGATTGCTGAGGTATTGAGAATGCGTGGCTTGAAGTGCCAGATTATCAACGGCAGTTTTCGGGGCAATATCAAAAAAGCGCTCCTTGGTGACGAGGGTATTGGCACTTTAATAACGCTTTAGATTCTTGGCAGGACAAATTGTATGTTTTCAACTCCTGTTCCTTCTTCTGTTACTGTGGTCGCGCCCTGTTTTTTAAGGTACTCTATTGTTTGTTTTATAAGGTGTTCGGGGGCTGATGCTCCTGCAGTAATCCCTATTCTGCTGATTCCGTTCAGCCATTCCTGTTTTAGTTCAGTAATGTCATTTATTAAGTGTGCTTTTACCCTTCTCTCCTTTGCCACATCTACGAGCCTGTTTGAGTTTGAGCTGTTTTTTGAGCCGATTACAAGTATTAGTTCTGCCTGTTTTGATATTTCTTTGACGGCATTTTGCCTATTCTGGGTTGCATAGCATATGTCTTCTTTTGGCGGGAATGTTATTTTCGGGAATCTTTTTTTGAGTGCTTCTATGACCTTTCTTGTGTCGTCTATGCTTAGCGTTGTCTGGGTGAGGCACACTACTTTGCTTTCATCCGGCACGTTGATTTTTTCCGCTTCCTGCTCTGTTTCTATGACTTGTGTTGCTTCAGGGGCTTCTCCTGCTGTCCCTTCTAATTCTACGTGTCCTTTGTGGCCTATGAGTATTATGCTGTATCCTTCTTTTGCGTATCTTTTTGCTTCTATGTGCACTTTTGTTACAAGCGGGCATGTTGCGTCTATTACTTTCAGCCCTTTTGCTTCTGCCTCCTGCCTTGTTGATGGCGGCACTCCGTGCGCGCTGAATATGAGCCTGCTTCCGGCTGGCACGTCTTTAATTGATTCTATGAATATTGCCCCTTTTTTTTCAAGCGCTTTCACAACATGAGTGTTATGCACTATCTGGTGCTTTACGTATATCGGGTTGCCGTATGCCTCAAGCGCTTTCTCAACAACATTAATTGCCCTTTCAACGCCTGCGCAGAATCCTCTTGGGCTTGCGAGTAAAATTTTCTTTACCATTGGCGTTGGGTAGCGCTGTGCAGCTTTTATTCTTTATGATTGGCAAATATTTATAATCTGGTTTCAGGTTGATGCTGGTGAATGCAGACTGATAACGCAGGCAGGGCGCTGAATGCTAACATCTGGAAGTTCTACCTTTTCATGTTTCTTAATAGCATGGCTTTTTTATCCCTATATACATTGTTTTCCTGCTTGGAAAGGGGCTTAGCTTCACAGAAGTAATGCTTCTGGAAGCATTTTATAGTGTGCTGATGGTTGTCCTTGAGCTTCCAACCGGTTATTTTGCAGATGTCAGGGGGAGAAAAGCTTCTCTTATAGTTTCAACAACAGGCTATGGTTTGGCGCTCGCCTTTTTCATGTTCGGGCAGTCCTTTTTTGAGTTTGCAGCGGCAATGGTTTTGTGGGCAGTCTCAGGTGCTTTCAGGTCTGGGGCTGATAATGCGTTTATTTATGACACGCTTCTGAGCCTTAAAAGGGAAAAAGAGTTCCCGAAAATATCTGGCAGGGCGGGCTTTCTTGCAATGGTTGCTGGGGCAGTTGCGTCATTGGTTGGCGGTTATTTCGCGGATATCAGGATAACATTCCCATTCGTTCTTACGGTTGCAGCAGCTGTGCTGGCCCTAATCGTAGTTGCCCTTTTCAAAGAGCCGCCAAGGGAGAAGCCAATAGTGCAAAAGGGCCATGTGCAGAAGCTTGCCGAAGTTGCCAAAGATGCTCTTGCCAACAGGACTTTTCTGTATCTTGTTTTTTATAACGCCTTTTTGGTGCCGGTAGCGATAGTTCTTTACTACCTGTTGCAGCCGCTTGTTGTGCAGCTTGGCTTGCCATTAACCGTATTGGGATTGCTCTATGCGGCGATTATTTTTACGGCAGCAGTTGGCATGCTTATTGCTCCTCATATTTATTACCGGATAAATATAGGGGTGCAGCTGCTAGCAATTGTCGTTCTTGCCTGTGCTGCAACAGTTTCCCTTGCTCTGAGCAAATCAGTGCTTGGTCTCGGATGGCTGCTTTTAATGGCGCTTTCAGTTGGCACAGTGACAATAACCATAAGCACAGCCGTCAACCAGATAACCTCATCAGATAAAAGGGCAACTGTCCTGTCGCTTTTCAATATGATTTCTCAGGGAGTCTTCCTTAGCCTTTTTTCTGTTGCAATAGGGCGGCTTATAGACCTTTACTCGTTGAGGTCAGTGACGCTTGTTGCCGCAGTTATATCCCTCATTGGGGGAAGCATCTTTTCATTGCTTCTTGCCCGCGAGAAAACACTAAGTATTCAAAAGAAAAGCCGTAATCAGAACTCTCTTATCCTCTCAAACTCTGAGTAGCGTTTTTCTATTTCCTCCATGTTCAGTCTTTTCATTCTTTCAAGGCTGAAGTCTTCTGCGTTGAAGCTTGCTATTGTTGAGCCGTATATTATTGCTTTTCTTATGTTTTTTTCGCTGTTGTCGTTTGTTTTTGCCAGGTAGCCAATCAGCGCTCCTGCAAATGAGTCTCCGCATCCTGTGGGGTCTTTTATTGTTTCAAGGGGGTAGCTTGGTGCGCTGAAGTGGTTTTGTTCTGTGAAGTATAGCGCTCCGTGTTCTCCTTTTTTGATTATGACGTGTTTTGGCCCGAGTTTTAGCGCCTGCATTGCCGCTTTTACGAGGTTTGGCGTTTCAAACAGTTGCCGTGCTTCGCTGTCGTTTAGCAGCAGCAGGTCCACTTTTTTTATTGCTTCCAGCAGCTTTTGTTTTTTTGTGCTTATCCATAGGTTCATTGTGTCAAGCATTGCCAGTTTTGGCTTTTTTATCTGCTCAAGGACTTTCATCTGCAATTCAGGGTTTATGTTTGCCAAAAATACGTATCCTGCTTTTTTGTATTCTTCAGGCACTTTTGGGTTGAAATTTTCAAATGAGTTCAGCTCTGTTTTGAGTGTTTTTGCCTCGTTCATGTCATATTCGTAGCTGCCCTGCCATCTGAATGTCCTGCCTTCTTTCTCCAGTCCTCTGAGGTCTATTCCTCTTTTTCTCAGCAGTTCAAGGTGCGCCTCAGGGAAATCTTCTCCCACCACGGCTATTATTCCGGGTTTTGCGAAGAAGCTTGCAGCAAAGCTTGCGTATGTTGCCGCTCCTCCCAGCACGTCATTGCGCTCGCCAAATGGTGTTTTGACGCTGTCAAGCGCTACGCTTCCCACTATTGCTATGTCGGGCATTGCTTTTTCCTGTTTCTGCCCCGTTTTATAAAGTTTTACAAAGGTCATACACTAAAGGTTTCAGTAAGTCTGTTAAATTCCTTGATGTATCTTTCCGCCACTTCCTCGTTGTGTATTACCAGTATATTTTCATCATTCCTTTTGTCAGCGTTTCTTGTCGGGTTGAAGCTGCCGGTGATTACAATCTTCTCATCTATTATGAAGAATTTGTTGTGCATTGTTTCCTTGTTTTCGTCTTTTACAGCGTTGATTCCGTTGTCTTGCAGTGTTGTCAGTTGTGAGTTGCCTGTCATTTCAATAACCCCTTCTACTGTTACGCCTTCGCTTTTTTTGATTATCAGTTCGTTTGCTATTGCCTGGTGTGTGAATGAGTAGGTTGCAAAGAGTATGCTGCTGTTTGCTTCTGAAAGTTTTTTCCTGAGCATTTCTATGCAGTTGTCTTCCGGGCAGAAGTAGTTTTCAACAAGTGTCGTGTTCAGCATAATCTTTGTTGCAGCCGTTTTCAGGCTTTTGTTGCCTTTCAGCTCTTCAAATTCTGAGAGGTAGTTTGCCGCGAGTGTTGTTGAGTTTATTGTTATGACATTGTCAAGGCTTTTGCTTTTTCTTGCGTTGAATGAGCCGCTCCATATTGTCCTGCTGTCAAATACGCAGAATTTGTTGTGCATTATTCCTGAGGTTTTTCTTTTATTGGCGGTAAGTGAGTTTGTTTTTGAGTTGTCGTCAACAACCGCCTCCGCAGTTATGCTTTTGCTTTTTTCTTCAATCAGCGCAAGTATTTCCTCATCCGGGTTGTATAGTGCGCATTTGATTTCTGTATGCGCCCCGCTTATTTGCTGTTTGAGGTCGTTCACGCATTTTTCGTTGCCGCAGAATGTTAGTGTGTAGTTAAAATGCGCTTCATGCGGGGTTTCCAGTGTTGTTTTTCCTGTTATTGTGCATGCGGTAAGCAGTATTGCTGTTATTATCAGGAGTTTCATGCCTGCTCTGGATTTTGCCTGTTATTAAGCTTTGCTTGCATCTTCGTAAATCTTTCAGAAATTCCGTAAATTTTTCAGGATTTGCTATCTTTCTTCTTCCTGTATGCCTGATTTGTATATCTTTTCGTAGTTTCCGAATAGCTTTATCCATGTAATGTATGCCGCTACGAATATCAGGTTCACTATTATGATGTTTCTGATTATTTCAAATTTTCCGTTTTTCAGGAATGCCAGTGTTCCTATTATTGTCAGGAATGTTACTATAAGCTCTCCTATTAGGAGTTGTAGTCCTCTTCTTTTTACGTCTGCTACCTTTGTCATTTTAGTTGTCTGCCTGCCTTTGCAAGTGCTGTTTTTGTCCCTTTGTGGCTTTTTTCAAGCTTCTCAATCAGCTTTGTAGTGTCTGTTTTATGTTCTTTATGTTTGTTATATTTAATCTTTCTTATTTTTGCATACCTGAAGACTTCTTCTGACATGCTTTCGCTTATAATGCTTGTCTGGTTCGGCTTCTCTCTCGTGCTTTTTGATTCCAGCATCTTTTCAAGGAGCTTTTCAGCCTTTCTGTCCGCTGTTTCAGGCACTATCAGCCAATTCCTTCCTTTTTTTGCCTTCTTTGCGCTTATCAGTCTTTCTGCAAGGTAGCTGCTTACCCGCCCTTCGCAGCTTCCGTCGTCCTCAACTGCCGCATTTGTTATTCCGGCCTTTGCTATTGCCTTTTTTGCCCGTTTTTCTATGACTTCGGTAAGGCAGTTGTCGCACAGCTCATCACTGCTTTTTTTACCGCACCGATTGCATTCCATCTCTTTAAGGGCAGGAATGGAGTATTTAAATCTCTTTATTTTCAATATTGAAATAATATCTTGTCACTACTTTTATATACTCCTGAAGCGAAACGCTTAAATAGTAGTTAATAATCCCTTATTGTTGATTCCTGATCACCTCTTTTTGCCCGGGATGGGCCTCGCGAGAGGCCCCTCCAAGGGTTAGCTCTTTCTTGTGTTATAGCAAATCGCGTTAATAAGTGGACTTTTACCATGCGATTTACTATTATTTCCTATAGCTTCGCTCAAATTGAGCCAATGCTCAGCTCCTTTACTTAGAATTCCTGTTTATTATGAGTTTTCTTTTCTTTCTTTTGGCTTTTCTTGTTATTGCGTATGTTATTGTTGCACCGATTATTATTCCTGCTGCGAAGTAGATGGTTGTTTTGCTTTCTTTTGTTGTTCGCTGGAGTTGTATCTTGTCTGTTTTCTGCCTGAAGTATACGTCAAGGTTGCTGAATTCAAGTGCGTATTCTGAGAAAAGCAGTGCCGAGTATTTGTCTGTTTCCTGCAGTGAGTTTGCATATTCATAGTAGCTGTAGCCGACTATTGGGAATATTTTTTTGCTTTCCTGGCTTGCTATGACTGCTTTGGCTGCTTCAAGTTTTCTTTTTACTATTTCTGGTATTTCCTCTTCTTTTGCTCCTATTGTGCTTAGGAATGTATTTGCTTCTGCCTTTGCAAGTGTTGCCTTGTGGAGGCATTCCACGTATTTTTCTTCTCTGAGGTGGTTTTGTGCCTGTTCAAGGTGTTCTATTGCGCTTTGAGTGCTGCTTTTTAGCAGTGTTGCGCTGTATTCTGCCCGTTCCTGTGCCTCTGCAAGTTTGTTTGTGCATGCTGTTTTGAGCATTTCCTGTGTTATCGGGTTTTCCTGCATTGCTCCGTAGAATGTGTTCCATGCCTCTGCGCTTTTTAGCCTTTCTGTTGCGAATGCGAGTTCAAATTCTGCAGTCTCTTTTCTGCCCTGCCGGAGCGCTTCTGCGCTTGTGTTTAGGTGTTGTTTTGTTTCTTCTATCCTGTCAAGGACTATTGCAAGGGTTTGCGCGTTTGATATTGTGTCCGGCTTTTTCAGTTTTTTCCACAGGCGTTCTGCTTCCTCTCCTGATTTTTCAAGCTCTTGCTTTATCTCATTGGCTGTGAGGTTTTGTGATGCGAGTTGTATGTAGTGGTATCTTACGTTTGCTCCGAAGCAGAAGCTTGCTGCTGCGTATGCGCTGTTCTTGTTCAGCGCTTTTTCTCCCTCTATTGTGAGGTTTTCTGCAATTTGCATTATCTCAGCTTGTGCTGCCGATTTTTCTGTTTTCTGCCTGAGTTCTTTTGTTCTTGTGCATAGCCCGTCTGCGAGTTGTGACATCAGCCGGCTGTATCTTTGGCTTATCTGTATTTCTTTTTGCTCTGCTTTCAGTGTTTTTCCGGTGAATTCGTTCATTGCCTCTTCAATTGTGAAAACTTCAGCAGTCTGTATTCCCAGTGCTTTTCCGTAGTCTATTATGCTTGCGCTTATGTTTCCCATTTCGTATGCTGTTTCCCCTTTTGGTATTAGGACTTTCTTTATCCCCGCGTCGCTTGCCGCTTCTATCTTTGCCGGCAGCCCTCCCACGTGTCCTATTATTCCGCCTGAGTTTATTGTTCCGGTTATTGCTGTTTTCTGGTCAAGTTTTTCTCCGTTAAGGACTGCTATTGTGAGCGCTGTCATTGCGGCTCCTGCTGATGGCCCGCCTATTATTGCCGCGTCTGCCCTTATTGTGTAGAAGAAATCTGTTTTATCGCAGTCTTTGCCTGTGTAGCTGCATGCTGCCTCTTTTGCGAATCTTGTTGATATTTGTGTGTCTATTTTTGTGAGGGGGTATGATTCTATGAATATTCGTCCTGTTCCGGGTGTTGTTTCAAGGTAGAGGTCTGCTGACACTCCTCCATGCAAGGGGTCTGTTGTTGCGAGCAGTTTTGTGTGTCCGCTTGCTGCTGTTGCTGCCTGTGCTGTTGCTGCTATTGCCGCTATGACTGCCAGTATTGCGAGTATTTTTGCGGTTTTCATAATGTTGGTAATGCACAGGGTTTTAAATTGTTTTTGCCTGAATGTTTTTATATGCGCCCTGTTCTACTGTTCATTATGAGGTATGCAGCAGTCTGGCTTTCAGTTTTGTGTGTTGCAGTTTTTTCTCTTCAGGCTGTTTTTGGCACTGAGCCTTTTCTGCTCATCAGCCAGCTGAAGTGGAGTGAGCCGTGGCGTTTGCTTCTTTCCGTTTTTGCCCATTCTGATTCTGCCCATCTTCTTTCAAATCTTTTTGCTCTTCTGCTGTTTGGGCTTGTTTTGGAGGGGCGTCTCGGCTCATTGCGTGTTTTTTCGCTTTTTCTTGGTTCAGGGGTTCTTGTCAATGTTCTATCCCCTTATCCC
>JACPBT010000103.1 GCA_016180145.1 Candidatus Woesearchaeota archaeon
CCACAAAGATGTTACCCAACTGGTCAGGCGCAAGCCTGCTCCAGTCTTCAACAACATTCCTTGAACGGTAATATTTTCCTGAAGGCGTCCTCAATGCGAGGGCAAAATAAGCTTCGTAAAGCCCCTCAGTTTTTTTACCATTCCACACCCTAACAACCTCTTTACCAATATCACTTTGATGAGGATTAACACCAAACTTCAATGTTCCAGACACAGGTAGCCCAAGAGGATAAACAGGACGGATGCCAAAATCCTTCCCAAACAGGCCATCGTCCTCTTCAGCGTCACTCACTTCATGCCTTCGTTCAAAAATGGCAGTCAAACCCCTCCCACCCAACCTGCCTCTCACAGAACCGCCATAAACTTCCTGAGCTAATGCTGGATACATTATTGCTCTCATTTTGTCATCCAAAGACAAACCCTGAAGGTCAGAGTTGTCATCAAGACCTTTCAGCAACTTTTCTGCGGTTCCCATATCGCTTAAGTAAGTAACACTCTTTTTTAAGCAATCGCCAAGAACAGTCTCTAAGGAATACCATTTGTTAAACTGTGTATCAGGAAATGTGCAGCTGCAATCCATAAAATCGTTAAGCCTGAAGCCTTTTTATATTTTTCGCAGAAACTTAATGTCATTCAAAAATCATCCTGAACCGGTGGCGAAAACAAAAGATTTTTAAACAGCACACACCAAAGGAAAAAGCTGAGGGATAAAATTGGTTGCTGACAACATGCAGGTAGTGGTTCTGGCAGTCATAATAGGAACACTCGCAGCAATAGTATACTCATTAAGAATACTGGTTCTGATGGAAAGAAGGGTTGCAAGGATAGATGAGAACCTCCTTGCAATAACAAGAAGGATAGCATCAGAAGAACTGAAAATAGAGTCCGAGGAGAAAAAAATAGAGAAAGCTATTAAGAGAAGAAAGTAATTTTAAGCGCCCACCAAATCCTCAAAAAGAAGCCCCTTTCTCTTAACAAGTTCAACAGACGCAGAGAAACTGCTGCCAGACTTTTTCAGGTCATCAACAGAGAGAAAATACCATTTCATGTCATCAAAACGCACGCCAATCCACGCCTCAGCGCCAAAAACACGGGCAAACTCCTGAAGCTCAACAACCTCCTTTGAAGTGAGATACTTCACCATGCCGCCGCTTGACTTGCACTCAACAGCAATGCGCCTGACACCATTCCCTGCAAGGACGTCCGGAGAGGGATAATGAGCAGAGCCGGAGCCGGCAATCCTGACACATGCCCACCCCCTGCTCCAGAAAAGATGAACAAGCTCACGCTCGGCATTGCTGCCCTTTGATTTACGGCTCATGGCACCCAATGAAGCCACAAGGTTTAAATTCTTATGCATAAACTTATTAAATACGCCTTTCAAGCAGGAATTAAAATGGACAAGGCAGATATAAAAAAATTCAGCAAATGCGAAATATGCTCAGCAGAACTCGGCAAGGTAGACTATGACACGCCACTATACTGCGCAAACTGCATCTCAGAAATGGAAAAGCTGTCACTAAGCCCGAAAAAATACAAGAAATACCGCGAGCTAAAGGAAACACTGCCAAAAAAATAAGGCAATTGAGCAGCTTCGTTAAACAACCAACCCAAAACCTTTTAAACTTCACTAACTTCCAGATTTTTTTATGGGGAAGCAGGTAGTGATTTTCTACACGCAGCTTGAAATGATTGATGACAATACAACACACGTTCTCAGCGCGCTGAGGAGTGACGGGTATGATGTGAGGCGGGCTTCAACAATATCTGATGCCATCAGCAAATACAATCCGCAATTCATAATAGCAAATCCAACACTCTACACTGAACAAAGAGGATTCTGGACAGACTTTTCAGCAATATGCATGCTGAGACTTGAAGCACAGAAAAAAGAAATAGGGCTGCTGTTCTGCATGGCAAATCCGCCAGAAACGCTTGACGACAGAGTGGCGGCATTCAGCACACGCGACCACAAAGGAATAGTTTCAGCGGTTGAAAGATACTGCGGAACAGGCATGCTCAAAGACGCAGCCGCATGAAATCCTTTGCAGAAACAACATTATCAAAAACAGTGCGCGCGTCTTCCTCAATCTGCTGGGTATTCTTATAGCGCTGGGAAAAATGCGTCAGGACAAGCTTCTTCACTCCAGCCTTGTTGGCAATCAGCCCAGCCTGGCCTGCGGTAAGGTGCCTATACTGCTCAGCCTTATCCTCCAGCCTGTTGTCATAAGTGGACTCGCAAACAAGCAAATCTGCCCCATCAGCAAGCTCAATACAGCTCTTGCAAAGCGCAGTATCAGCTATTACAGTGAGCTTTTTCCCTTTGGTAACATAAGTCGTCTCATCAGGGGATATTGAGCGGCCTTTCCATGTTATGCTTTTCCCTTCCTGAAGCTTTCCGAGCAAAGGCCCGTCAGGAATGCCGAGCTTCCTCGTAACATCTGTTTTAATATGAACGCGGTCATTCTCAACTATGCTATAGCCAAAGCATGCCACGCTATGCTCCAAACGGGCAGCTTCAATCCTAAAATCCTTATTGCTGAACACGACACCAGACTTAACCTCAACAAGCTTAACACCAAAAGTAACCTCAAAGCTCAACGCATCCTTCAAAAGCCCAAACTGCCTCTCCAGTCCGGGAGGGCCGTAAATCTCAAGAGTCCCTGCGTAGGTATTTGAGCTGCTGCTCATAGTCTGCAAAAGCCCTGCAAGACCAAGAACATGGTCGCCATGCCAGTGGCTGATAAGAATCTTAGTGATGTCAACAAGGTTAATGCCTGCAATTTTCATCTGCCTCTGAGTGCCCTCACCGCAATCAACAAGAAACCCCTCAGAGCCAAAGCTGACAAAAACAGCAGAATGATTCCTGTCCTTGGTAGGCACCATTGAAGAAGTGCCCAAAAAAACAAGCTCCATGCAGGAAAGGGGTAAAAGAGCTTATTTAAGCGTTGCTGTTTGGATTGGCAAAAGCTTAAATACTGACTGAAAGCAACTCCCGGCATGGAAGAAAAAGTAAAAGCATACATATCAGACGAAAGGGTAATGACAGAGG
>JACPBT010000025.1 GCA_016180145.1 Candidatus Woesearchaeota archaeon
AAGTTTGTCGCCACAGCATAAGTTAATACGGTAAGCCCGAGAAGTCCTGCAGCTACAGGTAACGCAAACTTCCACACACCCCAATGAGGCGGACTGCCAACTGTTGTGCTTGCCATAGCAGCCCCGTATGATTTCAGACTTTATAAACCTTTCGCAATTTTAACTACCCAGAAGTAACTATACAGGAAGGGCTGCGGGGGCTGTTCCATGACGCTTATAGGGGTTGACGAGGTTCCAAACTATCTCGCCTTGGAAACCGAATACTGTCTGATTGACAACGCCCTACTGAATAAACGCCTTCAAAGAAGAGTCTTAATGTTCTCAATATGTGATGCAATGTCATTACCATTCTTCGTCAGAGTAAGAAGCTTCAGCCTGCCCTGCTTCTCAAAGTTAACAAGCCCTGCCCTCTGCATCTCCTGAAGAATTTTTACAACATGGGAATAAGTGCAGTCAATAGACTTGGCAAGAGAAGAGGCATAAACGCCGCTCTTGGCATTCCTCAATCCAAGAAGCATAAGCGCCGGCTTCTCCCGGAAAAAAACATTGAAAATACCCTGTTGCTCATCCACCATTTTAATCCCACAACTGCAAAATCTATTTTTTACCATATATATAAATGTTTCGCTGGCAGTAGCATTTGCCGACGGAAAACTCATTTTTTCCAAATTTCCAAAGCCTCCTCTTCAACGAAATGAAGCTCGCCCGGAACAATCAGGCAGTGAGGCTGCCTGCCAAAATCAGCCGTTTTCAGCTCTTTTGCAGATGCAGCCCTTATTACAAAATCATCACTGCCAATCCTCGCGCAGCCAACACAGAAAGTATCAGGAGTGAAAACACCCTGAGCCTTCCGCGATTCAATTTCAAGGAGAATACCAATCGCCTCAGAGACGGTCATGAAACGCTTCTCCTCCTGCCTTATGTCAAGAAGAAGCAGAGTATGCAGCCCGAGAATCCTGTTCTGCCGGATAACCTCATAAGAGGTTTCAGGCCTGAAATTAACATCATTAAAAGGAACGGAAGTTGTCTTGCCGAACTTATAAACCTGAAGCCCGGTGATGCCAACAGCAGTAATAATTGAGGCGTTGTTGATTACCCTGAAATCAACACCAGCCTTCCTGCACCTCATCATGATATCAATATGGGTAGTAGCGCCCCAAGGGTCGCCAATAACAAGCAGGGCAACATCTTTCTTAGCAGCAGAAGAAACCAGAACATCAGACTGCTCAACAAAACCCCTGCCAACAACAGCCACCTTTTTCCCGTAAAAACTTTCCAAATCAGAGACAGAGCAGGACATAAGGCTGGTATAGCCCTCAAGATAAACCTCATCACAGCCCCTTACAGCCTCCAATCCCTTAACGCTTATGTCCTTCCCGTCATTAAGACCAATGCCTATAAGATAAAGAGCCATGATTAAAGGAAACGAAGACTGTTTTAAAAGCTTATCTTACCAGAATGGGAAAATCATTTACACGCTCAAGGCCGTTCATGCAGGCATAAGCAGCTACAAGGGCAGCCTGGCCGGAAGGCACCATCTGGTGGTTTTTTGCAAAAGCAGGAAGATGGGATACAGGCACATTAAGAACCACCTCATGCTCATGGTCAATGCCAAACCTTCCACCATTGACTTTAACTATGCCGGTTAACTCAACCATATTGTTTGTGGACTGCCACACGATTCCAGTGTAGGCTATATCATCCTCAGAAGGAATTAAAATGCCGCCGCTCTCCTCAAAAATGTTGCATATCGCATTTGCTTTCAGGTGCCTTTCAGTTACTGAACCCGGGGTTGTGCCAAACCTTTTAACAGGGGTAACAGGAACGCCCATATAAAGAGGAACGTCCTTTTTGTAAATGCTGCCGCCAACATCCTGAAAATAGCCTCCGGGAACATGCCAAACACCCTGCTCAACACCAACATTCGCGCTCCTACGCCCGACGGGAACGCCCTCATTAGTCAGGATTGCATGGCACTGGGCAAGCGGATTGGCAGAATACTCTGCTGCAAAAGCCATAAACTGCGGATTGTCCTTAACCTGAGGCAGGACATGGTTTGCAATTCTTGCGCGATTAAAGCGCCTCAGCATGACACCATAAAACTCAGGATTCTCATTTGTGCCAATGTATGCCTTCCAGTCGTCATTGTGAACGCGCAGGGTGGCAACTTTTTTTTCAAGGTCAAGCTCCAGCGCCCGAAAGCCTGTCTTGAGCCACGCAGCGCCTCTACCACGCTTTTCCCAGTTTTTCTCAATAAGCTCATCAATCTCAGAATCGGTTTTCCTCTCAGCACCCTCAGCAAACCTGACTTCAAAGCCCTCCTTAATCCATTCAACAGGCGTAAGCAAAGCCCATTCCCTGCCATTGCCATTCCATGAACGCAAATAACTGTTCATAAAAGTGGGAATGAATCTTAACTTAAAAACTTATCTTCCACAGGAGATTATAACTACTATTTAGTAGCTAAAAACAAAAGATTTAAAAAGGGCTGCGTGCTATGTGCATTACGGGGAGTGGGAAATGAGAAACAAAATAGTTTCAGTGCTTGAATCAATGCAGCACCCAAACGGGCTGTTCAGCGCAAGCAGAAAAGACATCAAGACGGGCTACAACCTGTGCTGGATTCGCGACACTATATATGCGGCAATGGGGTTTGAAAAAGTGAGCAGCGAAGCGGCCAGAAAAACATGCCACGCACTGCTTGACATTCTTTTAAAGCACGAATACAAAATAGACTGGATGATAAAGCAGCCGCACCCAAAAGCAGCATTCAGGTATATACATGCAAGATACAACCCTGCAACAATGGAGGAAATCGCAGGCGAATGGGGAAACAAGCAGAACGATGCAATAGGCGCACTGCTTTTCATGGCAGGGCAGCTTGAAAGACGGCAGGCAGGAATTATCCGCAACAGCAACGATATCAGAATACTCCAGAAACTTGTGAATTACCTTGAAGCAATTGAATACTGGCATGACAAGGACAACGGAATGTGGGAGGAGAGCGAAGAAGTGCATGCGTCATCTGTAGGGGCGTGCGTTGCAGGACTGAAGGAAATCAGGAAGATTAAGGGCGTCAATGTTGAAGAGCCGCTTATAAGAAAAGGGGAGGAGACGCTTAACAGGCTGCTGCCAAGGGAGTCAGAGACAAAAGAGACAGACCTTGCATTACTATCTCTGATTTACCCGTATAATATTGTGAATGAGCTGCAACGGGGGCTTATACTTAGAAATATTGAGGAAAAGCTGGTGAGGCAGAGAGGCGTGATACGCTACAAGGGAGACAGCTACTATAACAACGGCTCAGAGGCAGAGTGGTGCATGGGCTTCCCGTGGCTTGCAATAATCTACAAAAAGCTGAACATGCCGGGCAGGCATGCGCATTACATGATGAAAACACTTGAAACTGCAAACAGCAACGGCGAAATCCCTGAACTTTATTACGGCAATTCAGAGAAGCACAACGAAAACACGCCGCTCGCATGGGCGCAGGCAATGTGCATAATAGCCGAGACAGAGGCTTGAGGAAAAATGAGCCTGTATAGCAAGCAAAATGAAAAGGCATTCATTGAGATAATGGGCGCTTTGGAACTGGAGCTAAAAGAACGCAGAAACATTCAGCTGCCCCAAGAAGGAATGGTGGTGATTGACATAGGGACAGGTCCAATGCCTTATGCGAGGGCATACCAAATATGGGCGGGGCAAACAAGCAAAAGAGCGCGAATCATAGCAGTGGAGCAGAGATACACTGCAGGAAATATGCCAGCATTTATCCATGCAATAGCACCGCAGGTAGAACCTGTGGGTGGAAGGGTTGAAGACGCCTATGACGTGCTTAAAGCAAAAGGAATTGAGCATGCACACCTTTTGACAATGTTCAACCCAAGCCCCACAGAGCCAATCCCGAATATAAAAGCCCTGCAGGAAATAGTAGAAGAGACGCCTGTAGCCGGAGCATTCGGGGATGCTGGCGATGCGGATATAAAACGCTTTACACGGGAACGGCGTTGCGTGGAAACTCAATCTTTTGAGTGTTTTTCTTTGTAGAATTTGAACACTTTTAAGATGTTTTCAATATTTCCTATGTATAGTATCACTTTCTGATGGACTCTTCCCTCTGAATCATATTGTCCTTGGACAATATAGTAGTACGTTTTGCCTTTAATTTTCTTTTTTCTTATGTAAGTCATCATCAACTTTTTTCTTTTAGGCATATATCCTATTTAATGATTTGTAGTTTGGAGAATATAAATATATAAATAGGAGTTAGGCACATATTAGAGCGTGCCTAAGCTTCCGAACAAAGAATTCAGGCGTATGATTCCATTATTAAGCGAGAAGGGATTCTACGAATATGAAGAACCAAGACCGATAAGCTGGCCTGACTACAATCAAACAGAAATTGAAAACGTGGCAGAAACCCTAGAATTCATACGGAATTCGGTAGATGACACCAATTATCTTAAAGTAAAAGGTAAGGTTGGTAAGCCTTTAACAGACCCTAAAGTTCTTGCTAAAACAGCACTCGCCTGTGAAGCTTTTGGCTTCACAGAAAGAAATGCTCAAGGATGGATGCGCATTCTTAGCCCTTTTCTTGGAATTCGTGAACATTTAGATGATAGAACAATAGGGGAGGGTTATGATAAACCTGAAGTGGTTTATGTGTTAAAGCAAGTGTTTGAGAAGACTAAGAAATCTGATGGGAGGTTGTGTGGTGATGGTACTGGTCTTGAAACCAGTAGAAAGCAAAATTACGAGAGCAATAAGAAAGCTGGCCAGTATATGACAAGTATTGTAGATTCCAGAGAAGTTGTTCAGGCTTTTGACTTGACTGGTGAGCAGGAATGCCGTGCTATGCATAAACTTATTGAGCAGGTTTATGGTGACAGCATCCGTTTGGATGCTGGTTTTAATGACAGGAAACTTGTTCGGAAAATAGCTGAGCGCATGATTCCTTACGTTTTTCCTAAGAAGAACAATAAACTGAATGGTGATTTTGCGTGGAAATTAATGTACATGGAGCTGTTTCTTGATGTCATGGGCTGGCTTACTGAGTATCACGTACGCAGCCATAGTGAAAGTTTTCACTCAAGTTTTAAGGCGAGGTGTGGTCTTATTACGAAGAGAAGATTTACTGCCATCCTTAGTCAAGTTACTGCCAGAATTATTCTTCATAACCGAAGACGGCTTTCTTACTTCACCAAATTGGCTTCCGCCAACTAATAACCACGCAACGCCCACGGGAACTGAATGAGCAGGGTTATGAAGTGGCAACATTCATGAATCCTGTTTTACCTTTTCTGCCTGAAATATTCGGCTACGACTACCGCATATTATTTGTTGCAATGCCGCAACTATTCAAGGCTGAGAAGCTCAATAAGGGTTGAGCAGCTCCACGCCTGACTGAGGCAGCCACCGGCAGACTGCCTGCCTGCCGAAGAAAGCTCAGAGCAGCAGCCTGCTGCGCCCTGCCACAGCAAGTCGTTAACTGAAGCGGACTTTATTTTCTCAATAAAAGTTCTATACTTCACCCTGTTAATACTGTGCATGACAATTGCAGCAAGGTTATTGAGCCAATACCACGAATCGCCGCGGTGGTAAGAGCGGTTATCCTCTCCTGTATGGCTCTGCTGGAACAGCGGGCTTGAACGGTCAATGGTGGCAATGCCTCCCCACTCAAGCCATAAGCGCGGAAGCACTGAATCAATGCAAAGCTCCCACTCTTTTTTTGACAGAAGCTTCCCATAGGCGTATGCAGCAATGAAAATGTTAGGGCGAATTGTGAAGTCGCCAGCCAAATCAGCAAGATAAGAGCCGTTCCAAAACCTCTGCCGCACAGCCTTAACCATTGCAGCAATTTTCTGCTTTACTTTTATATCCTCCCTCAACTTAAAAAGAAACTCATATGAGGCAAGAGTCAGGGCCTGAACCTCAACAGGAAACCCCTCCCTCCCATTATCATTGAAAGCTGTGTCCATCCAGCTTTCATTCCTTCTACTGAAAACAAGTCCGTCAACTGCATTCTTATCCTGAAGCGCAAGCGAGCTTTCAAGAGCGGCTGCTACCTCCTCCCTTTCAGAGCTGCTGAAAACACCTTTCCTGAAAAGCTGCGCTGCGCGAAGAAAAAGCCAGCCAACAGAATCAGAGCTTCCAAGATTGCTGCCCCTAACATTCAAAAGCCGCCCGTCCTCACCCAAAGAGCGGACAAAGCGCATAACAGCCAGCTTCTGAATGTATTCATGGGCTGCAGGCAGGGCAACCAGCGAATCCCTGCTCCACTCCTGAAAAAACCACGGAATGCCTGCATAGATGCCTGACTTGTTGACAAGGCTGTCAAACGAGGCTTTAGCAGCAGCCACCGGCATTGAATCGGAATTGAACTGCGAAAAATAGCGCTTCTGCCCAGCCATAAGGGATTCAAAATTTTCAAAGGCGTAAGCAGCCTGCGAAACAGCCAGCGCCTCATCACGGGATGCAGCAACAACAATGCGGCATGCGCTTACATCAGCAGCGTGGTAAACATACCTTTCCCATGAGCTGTTCCTCGCCCTGTCGAGAGCATAAACCCTCTTAATCCAATTTCCAACGCCGCTCCACAAGCCATCACACTTCAAGGCAACATAGAGCCTGAACTCATCCACACCATTGCTTGAATCCTCCCGGCTGTCAGTCTTTTTTACAAACTCAATGACATGAATACTGTCCTTTTCATAAACCCTGTAGAAGCGCCCGAACTGGCGCATGTCATACGCAGCCCTGCAATCAAGAAAAACAGAAACCAACGCTTTCGGAGATGCCTCGTAGCACAGCGCATTAAAGCTGTGCGGAAGAAAAAAAGTCTCTGAAACACTGCCTTTGCGCCTCACAACGCTGTGAAAGCGATGCTCAACCAGCGAAACATCACCGGCAGCCTCAACGCTCTCCAGCGTCCTAAAAATGCCGCGCTCATTAATGAAAAAGCCCTGAAACTTGCTTGAAGGAACAGCATCAACATATGCAAAGGAGCCGGCAGTGTTTGCAAGAATAAATGCAGAAGCGCTGCAATCTTTCTCCAGAAGCTGTCTGCCAATGCGATAGCTTACATTAACCATATCAAGCACCCTGCCTGTAAAACCCTGCGGCAGCCTCAGGAGAAACTGTGTTGATTGTTACGCCGCTTCCAAGCTCAAAGCCAGCCCATGCCGCTATGCGAGGCGCAAGCTCAAGATGGAAGTGCAGTTTTGAACCTGAAGAAGCGCAGTGGAGAAAATAATTATATGACACACCAATTGACTTAAGACGCCTGAGGGAACGGTGCAGAATTTCGGCAAAATCCCTAAGCTCAGCCCTGCTTAAATCAGAAAGCGCAGTGGCATGCCTTTTTGGAAAAATCCAAAGCTCGTAATTAAAGCGGGAGGCATATGGCGAAAAGGCAACCGCGCTGCGGTTCTCAAAACATAGCCTCGCACCTTTGCGCTCAGCCTCAATAACCATGCAATACCTGCAAATTCCATTCCTGACAGAGATGCTTTCCTCCTTAATTATCGGAGGAATGAAGCCTGTTGCAATAACCTGACTATGGGAATGCGCCAGCGAAGCGCCGCCACTGCCACCATGATTCTTAAAGACGCTGACATATCTGATGCCAGGGGCTGAGGCAAGAGCATTTATGCGCTGCATGTAAACGCCAAAAAGCTCAATGACAGCAGGCAGCCCAAGGTCCCAAAGCTGCCTTGTGCGAGAGGGCGTTTCCACAATTATCTCATGGCTGCCATAAGCAGCAGAAGAAACAAGCAGGCTGCCGGAATGCAGAGGCTGCTTTGCATCCATGCCAACCGCCGGAAACAGGTTTGCAAACCACCTCAT
>JACPBT010000026.1 GCA_016180145.1 Candidatus Woesearchaeota archaeon
GGGAAAAGGGGGTGATGCTTGGGAAGATTATCAACACCAAGGATGTTGAAATGGAAGACCCCAACCTGAGAAACCTTGCTGCTGAAGTTTCAACAGGCAGGAAAACGACTTATAACAGCAGCGGGAACAAAACGGTAGTGGTGATTGACTGCGGAGTAAAACTAAACATAATAAGAAGCCTGATAAGAAGAAACTGCAAAGCAGTAAGAGTGCCGTGGGACTATGACTTTCTAAAAGAAGACTATGACGGGGTAGTAATAAGCAACGGGCCAGGCGACCCAAAGATGTGCACTGCCACTATAAAGAATGTGGCTGCCGCCATGAAGAAGGACATACCGATATTCGGAATATGCCTCGGAAACCAGATAATGGCGCTGGCTGCCGGAGGAGACACTTACAAGCTAAAGTATGGACATCGCAGCCAGAACCAGCCCTGTGTAAATAAGATAACAGGACACTGCTACATAACAACACAAAACCATGGCTATGCTGTAAATATGAAAACAATGCCCCCTGACTGGGATGAACTGTTTGCGAATGCAAACGACGGAACTAATGAAGGACTAAGGCACAAAACAAAGCCGTTTATGAGCGTCCAATTTCATCCAGAGGCAACGCCAGGGCCGGTTGATGCAGAGTTTTTGTTTGACGAGTTTATGAGGATGATGAAATGAGCGAAGAAATGGTTGACGTTGTGGATGAGAACGACAAGTTTGTCAGGAAAGCCACAAGGAAAGAAGCAAAAGAGAAATTCCTAAAGCACAGATACTCCAGAGTCATTGTCCTAAATGGAGAAGGCAGGCTTCTTATCCAGAAGAGAGCGAAGAATAAACAGCCATCACCCGGCTACTGGGACATTGGAATGACTGAAACAGTAAAAAGCGGCGAAAGCTACGAAGAAGCAGCTCAACGCGGATTAAGAGAAGAATTAGGCATAAGCAATGCAAAAATAACTTTCCTGTTTAAACTAAGCTACCAATCACAGCACAATAACGCTGTATGCTCAGTCTACAAATGCACACATAACGGCAAAATCACACCTTCCCCAGAGGAAGTAGAAGACGCCAGATTCCTGACAGAAACAGAATTCAAGCAGTTTTTGCAAAAAGAGCCATTTACTTACGGAGGCAAACTCACCTTTGAAACTTACCTCTTTAAGCCAATAGACATTGTGGACGACAACGACAAAGTAATCGGCAAAGCCACGTGGCAGGAGGCAAGAGAAAAGGGACTTGCATTCAGGGCGGCAAATGTGCTGGTATTCAACCAAAAAGGAGAGCTTTTTGTCCACAGGAGAAGCCGCAACCTGCCAACATTCCCGGGGATGTGGGACTTCAAGCTCGGAGGAATAGTTGATGCCGGAGAAAGCTACGAGGAAGCGGCGCTACGGGAACTGAATGAAGAGGCAGGAATCCAAAATGCCAAGCCGGAATACCTCTTCAGCCAGAAACACAGGAACGGAAAACACAAAGTAAACAGGAAAGTATACAGGTGCATATACAACGGAAAAATGAAGCTGCAACAGGAGGAGATAGAAGAAGGAAAATTCGTTGCAATTGAGGAAGCAAAAAGAATGATGAATGAAAAAGACGCATCACCAACCGGAAAAAGCGTGCTTGAGGAGTTTTTTAGAAGAGAGGAAAAATGACCAAATTCCGAAAAATTTGCAAAAAAATTGGAAGAATTACGACAAATACCACTGGACACTGGACAGGTGCCCGAGTAAGCTTTATTAAGGACTTTCACAGCATTAACTACGCGCTCCGGAATGAGGAGATTTCCACAGCATGTGTTGGAAATTTCACAATAGATGAGGGTTCTGGAGGAATGAAGATGAAAACAAAAGAACAGGTTATGAGTGAAATAAAAACATTAGCGAAAACTGACAGAAAACTGCTAAACAGCAAGTACTTAGGTAAAATAGGCTACAGTAGTTTGGTCAACTATGCTTACAAGCATTTTGGATCATGGAATAATGCCATTCTAGCAAGCGGGGAAAAACCACTTTATCAAAAGTGGAACAAAGAAAGGGTAACTAGTGAAATCAAGCGACTTCATAAAGAAACCGGCAGAGTCCCAAATTACGGAGAATTAAGAAGAAAAGGCGAAATGGCGCTCCCAATGGCTGCAGTAATTTACTGGGGCTGTTGGACTAATGCTATTAGGGCTGCGGGTTTAAAACCATATAGAAATGATTATTGGACCAAAAAATCACTCGTGGATGAGTTGAAGCTAAAATTTAAAGAGTTTGGGTATGTGCCTTCAGGAAAGGAATTAAAGCAAAAAGGAAGGTTCGACCTTGTTGCTTCGGGCTCAAAATTCTTTAGCGGATATAATAATTATCTAAGAGCAGCAGGATTTGAGCCTGTTCTTATTCCAAACATCTGGACAAAGGAAAGCGTGAAGAATGAACTTAGGTCTTTAGCTAAAGAACTAAAACGTACACCAACCGAAAGAGATGTAATTGCATTAGGCAGGCGAACATTAATATCTGCTGCGTGGAGACAATTTAAAGGTTGGAATAATGCTATCGAGGCAGCAGGATTAAATGCCAACTGGAATTTTGTTAAGGACAAAACATGGAAACTCTGGGAAACATTTGTTCTAGAACTATGCAGCTCCTTATTTTTAGACTCTGAAACGCACAAAATTTTGCCAAATAAGACTATGCCTGATTTTTATGAGTATACAACTAAGACAATTATTGAAGTCAAGATTAATGGTGGCGATACTACAATTCCTGCGACAATAAGGAATTATTCTCCATATTGCAATAGAATAGAAATTTGGTATTTAACAGGAAAACCTGCAAATATTTCCAGCAGTAAAGTGATTTTCAGAGGGCCTGAATATGTAAGTGATATAATTAAAGAAGATAAAGAATTAATGGAACAATTTGCATCTATGTCAAATCATTACGCAAATGAAAGAGAAAAAAATTAGGAAAGTGCTCCTAATCGGCTCAGGAGCCCTGACTATAGGTCAAGCGGGTGAAAGCTTGCTTCGTTAAGGCGAACAAGCCACATTTTTGACTATAGCGGGGCACAGGCTGAGAAGGCGCTAAAGGAAGAGGGAATTGAAGTATTACTTGTAAATCCGAACATAGCTACTGTGCAAACCGATGAAAAAATGGCAGACAAAATCTACTTCCTGCCAATAACGCCATACTTTGTTGAAAAAGTCATTGAAAAAGAAAAGCCGGATGGCATACTGCTTGGATTCGGCGGGCAGACAGCGCTCAACTGCGGGGTTGAACTACATGACGACGGAGTGCTTGAGAAGCATGGCGTAAAGGTGCTGGGAACGCCAATCTCAGCAATAAAGGCAACAGAAGACCGAGAGCTGTTCGCAAAGAAACTTGCTGAGGTCGGGCTCAAGACGCCAAGAAGCTTTGCAGTTACTGACGTGAATAATGCGCTGGCGGCTGCCGAAAAGATACAATACCCAGTAATGATAAGGGCGGCATACGCACTCGGCGGTCTCGGAAGCGGAGTATGCAGGACCAGGGAGCAGCTAAAGGAAACAGCGGAAAAGGCATTTTCACATTCAAAACAGATACTTGTTGAGGAGTATTTGAACAAGTGGAAAGAAGTTGAGTATGAAGTTGTCAGGGATGATTACGACAACTGCATAACAGTATGCAACATGGAGAACTTTGACCCAATGGGCATACACACAGGAGACAGCATAGTGGTAGCGCCTTCGCAGACGCTCAACAACCACGAATACCACATGCTGCGCGAAATTGCGATAAAACTCATAAGGCACCTTGGGATAGTGGGGGAGTGCAACATACAATACGCACTTGACCCCCTGAGTGAAGACTACAGGATAATAGAAGTCAACGCCAGACTGTCAAGAAGCTCTGCACTGGCAAGCAAGGCAACAGGCTACCCCCTCGCATTCGTAGCGGCAAAACTGGCGCTTGGCTACTCCCTGACCGAATTAAAAAACTCAATAACCAAATCAACAACAGCATGCTTTGAGCCGGCACTGGACTACATAGTCGTGAAGATGCCAAGATGGGACCTAAAAAAATTCAGGCACGTCAAAAGAAACATAGGAAGCTCAATGAAATCTGTAGGAGAGGTAATGGCAATAGGCAGAACCTTTGAGGAAGCGCTCCAAAAAGCAATACGAATGACAGACACAGGCATGCACGGAATAACCTGCAACGAATACGAATGCGACGCTGAAAAAGAGCTTTCAGAGCCAACAGATGAGAGAATACTGGCGGTTGCAGAAGCAATAAAGAAAGGCTACAGCACCGAAGAGATAACAAAGATTACAGGCATAGACAAATGGTTCCTTGAAAAAATAAAAAACATAACAGACATGGAAGAAAAGCTGAGAAAGATGAAGCTGAAAGAACTTGGTGCTGAAACGCTGCTTAAAGCAAAACAGCTCGGATTCTCAGACAAGCAGCTATCCATAACATTTGACACAGAACACACTGAGATAAAGAAACTGAGGGAGCGGCTCGGGGTAAAACCAGTTGTGAAACAAATAGACACCCTTGCAGCAGAATACCCTGCAAAGACCAATTACCTGTATTTAACGTATAACGGCAACGAGGATGACATTGGCTTTGATGGAAACAAGAAGGTTATCGTCCTCGGAAGCGGCGTTTACAGAATAGGAAGCAGCGTGGAATTTGACTGGTGCTGTGTGAATGCAGCACTGACAGCAAAAGAGGCAGGCTATGAAACAATAATGATAAACTACAACCCCGAAACCGTTTCAACAGATTACGATGTGTGCGACAAGCTGTATTTTGACGAGATATCATTTGAGACAGTAGCAGAAATTTACGAAAAGGAAAAGCCGGAAGGCATAATAATCTCAATGGGAGGCCAGACGCCAAACAACATAGCAATGAAGCTTGACAAAGCAGGCATAAAAATACTCGGCACATCTGCCAAAAGCATAGACCAGGCAGAAGACCGGTACAAGTTCTCAAAAATGCTTGACGAAATCGGAATAGCACAGCCGCAATGGAAGGAGCTGACAAACTACGCGGAGGCAAAAAGATTTGCAAAAGAAGCAAACTACCCTGTCCTTGTAAGGCCGTCATACGTGCTAAGCGGCGCAGCAATGAATGTGGCATTCAACGACGAAGACCTTGAAATATACCTGAAAAACGCATCAAAAGTCAACAAAGAACACCCGGTAGTGATAAGCAAATTCATGGTAAACTCAAAGGAAATTGAGGTGGACGCTGTTGCAAAAGATGGAAGGATAATGGAAGAGGCAATAACAGAACACATTGAGAATGCAGGCGTGCATTCAGGGGATGCAACAATGGTATACCCAGCCAAAAACCTTTACCCTGAAACAGTCAGCGAAGTAAAAAGAATCGCAGCAGCGATAGCGGACAAACTCAGAATAACAGGACCATTCAACATACAATTCATAGCAAAAGAAAACAAAGTAATGGTAATAGAATGCAACCTAAGAGCGTCAAGAAGCTTCCCATTCGTCTCAAAAACAGGCAAAAACAACCTGATAGAAACAGCGACAAAAACAATACTCGGAAAAGAAACAAAAGAAACCAGAAAGGACATACGGCATGTTGGCGTCAAATCACCACAGTTCTCATTCTCAAGACTGACAGGAGCAGACCCGCTCCTGACAGTAGAAATGGCATCAACAGGAGAGGTGGCATGCATAGGAGATGATGTTCATGAAGCATTCCTCAAAGCGCTGCTCGCAGCAGGATTCAAACTCCCAAAAAAGAACATACTACTCAGCCTCGGAGGAGAAGAAAACAAGGAAAAATTCATTGAACACGCCAAAAAGCTCAAAAAGCTCGGATACACGCTATACGCAACACAGCACACATCAGAAAGGCTAAAGCAGAACGACGTGGAAAACACACTCCTGCACAAAATAAGCGAAAACAAAACACCAAACATAAAAGAATACCTGAACAGGGAAAAGCTGGAACTGATAATAAACATACCAAACAAATACAACGAACAGGAACAAACAGACGGATACACAATAAGAAGGAAAGCAGCAGACTTCAACATACCGCTGATAACCAACCTACAGCTGGCAAAGCTGCTGGTGGAAGCAATAGCTGCAAAAGAATTAAAAGAACTGAAAATAAAGGCATGGAACGAATACTGAGGTGGTCTAAGTGGACATATCAACAGAAATAAATGGAGCAAAGCTGGAAACATGCGTATTCAACGCATCAGGGCCAAACGATTCAACACTTGAAGAGCTTGAAACAATAGGCAAATCAAAAAGCTCTGCAATAATGATGAAGTCATGCACACTTGAAGCAAGAGAAGGCAATCCTGAACCGAGATACAGGGATTTGGAGCATGGAAGCATAAACTCAATGGGACTGCCGAACCTTGGTTATAAAAAATACGTTGAATTCGCAAGCGCACTCAAAAAATACCGCAAGCCGATAGTAGCAAGCATTTCAGGACTAACACTGCACGACAACGAAATAATAATTGAAGCATTCAACAGCTCTGAAGCGGACATAATTGAGTTCAACCCTGGAAGCCCAAACACCATAGGAAAACCAATAACAGGCTACGACTTTAACTACATGGACGAACTGCTGACGGCAGTAATGAAAAAATCAAAAAAACCGACAGGAGTCAAACTGCCGCCATACTTTGACTTCGTGCATTTTGAAAGAATGTGGAACGTGCTCAAAAAACACAAAATAGCATTCATAACAACAATAAACTCAATAGGCAACGGACTTGTAATTGACGCGGAAAAAGAAGAAGCTGTCATCAAGCCAAAAGGCGGCTTCGGGGGAATAGGAGGAAAATACATAAAATACACCGCACTCGCAAACGTAAGAAAATTCTACCAACTCTCAGAAGGCAAAGTGCCGATAATCGGAGCAGGAGGCGTATACAACGGAATTGATGCGTTTGAATACATACTGGCAGGCGCAACAGCAGTGCAGATAGGCACAGCATTCATACAGCACGGAGCCGGAATTTTTGAAAAAGTCCAGAACGAGCTGCGGCAATACATGCACAAAAAAGGATATGAAAAACCTGAGGACTTCAGAGGCAGACTGAAAGAACTATGAGCAGGGGGGATAAAAATGAACTTCAAAGGAAGGCACATACTGGCAATAGGAGACTTCACAAAAGAAGAACTCCTGAAAGTAATTGAAACAGCGGCAGAGATTGACAAAGACAGGGAAAAATACTCAGACACGCTCAAAGGAAAAATACTCGCAACACTGTTTTTTGAGCCGTCAACAAGAACAAGAATGAGCTTCCAGGCAGCAATGCAGCGGCTGGGCGGCTCAGTAATCGGATTCTCAGACGTATCCATGACATCAATGAAAAAAGGAGAAAGCCTACCGGACACAATAAAGATAATAAGCGGATACTGCGACGCAATAGTAATGAGACATCCTGAAACGGGAAGCGCGGCAAAAGCAGCACTGGATGCTACCGTGCCTCTAATAAACGCAGGAGACGGCCCAAACGAACACCCAACACAAACAATGCTTGACCTGTATACAATAATGAAAGAAAAAGGAACACTGGAAGGGCTGAAAGTCGGATTTGTAGGGGATTTGAAATACGGAAGAACAGTCCACTCACTCGCAAGGGCGCTAAGCCACTTCAACCCGGAATTCTACTTCATATCACCACCATCACTAAAAATGCCTGAAGAATACCTCAAAGAACTGGACAAGAAAAAAGTCAAATACACAGAGGAACAGGAGCTGCTGAAAGTAAGCAAAAAACTGGATGTGCTATACATGACACGGGTGCAAAAAGAAAGATTCTCCAACCTGCAGGACTACGACAA
>JACPBT010000104.1 GCA_016180145.1 Candidatus Woesearchaeota archaeon
TGCTTACAGGCGCGAGATTTCAAATGCAATGTCATGGTATAAGAATGCGAATGGCAGCGTGATTAGGGGCAGGGGTTATATGATTATTAATGCTGAGGACAGGATTATGCCGACTATTATTGGCACGCTTGCTTCAATTGTCTCGCATTCCAGCGAGGTTAAGGATGGCATGCTTATTTTGTCTATGGCTCAGATGCTTGGCGGTAAGACAAAAGCGAGTTTGAGGGTTAGCGGCCCAAGGGGGCATGGGCGGAATCTGCGTGATGTAATAGCGTCTATTGCCGGGAGTGTTGATGGCCAGGCTGGCGGCCATCATGAGGCAGCAGGCGCTTTATTTGATACTTCAAGGGAGGCTGACTTTCTTGAGGCTGCGAAGCGCGTTCTTGAAGCTCATTCCATTGAGGAAAAGGTTTGCTGATTATTCTCTTATCTCCGCATCGTCTATTATTCCATCTGAGTCCAAATCAATGCCTTCAACTACTTTTGCCAGTATTTTCTTGTTGTGGACGTTTCCCTGCCTTATTTCCTTGAAGTGCTTGAGGAATGCAACTACTATTGCCGCTCTTGTTCCTGAGTGCCTTTTTCCGGCAACTACAAGTATTTGCTTGTCCGGATTGTAAGGGCTTTTTGCTTTTGCTATGAGTCCCGACTCGTCTGTTGGGTATGTTGTTCCTGAGAGTGTTGATTTTATTGCCCAGTGTTCGTCTTTTTCAAACCTTACGGGCAGTTTCTGGTTGACTGCTGCTGTTATGTGGTTTACGACAGGCCCTCCTATGATGATTAGGTTGTTGTTTTTCAGCTCTTCCTCCCTTGTTTCTGTGTCCAGTTTTACATATAGCTTTGGCACATAGTTGAGGAATGTTCCGAGGAACAGTGCAAGGTCCATTCCGTAGTAGCCGTCTCTTGAGCGCGCCTTTTCCGGGCCGTGCGGGTCCGGGCTTCCCACGATTATGAGCGCGTCCAGCCTTCCGTCTTTCACGAATGGCTCAAGGAAGTCTGAGTCCGATTTCATCTGGAATATTTTTTGTGTTGGCTCAAGCTCCTTGAATTTTACTATGATTGCCGGCTTGTCCAGTGTATAGTATCTTGCCACTGCGCCCTGCCTTCCTTCTTCTTTTGACACTTTTATTATTCCGGCTTTCTCAAGGTTGCGTATGTGGTAGTATATTTTCTGTTCGTGCACTTTCAGGTGTTTTGCAATCTCTATGGGATACATTTCTTTTTCTGCCAGCAGTTTCACTATTTTCAGGGCTAATTCTGAGCCTATGCTTTTGGCGTCTTCCGGCGATACCTCTGCTGCCGGCAGTGATAACATTGTGTCTTTTCTTTTTTCAACGACAAACATACCAACCACTTTAAAATGTTTTATAATATAGTTAAAAAATTAGTAGTAATGTATTATTTAATTGTTTTGGTTCTGCCTTTTTGCGCAAAAAATAGGAAAGTGTCTAATTCTGTTTGTCTGGCTGGGGCAGTTCTACTTCTTTTTTGTCCTTTCTCTGCTTAACTTCTTCCGCCACTTTTTTGAACATTTCTATCTGCTTTTCAGTGAGGTGTCCGAAGCGCAGGTAGCTTGCCTTTATATTTCTAAGAAAAGACGACCTCTCATACAGTTCTTTTTTTATGTTGAACAGCTTTTTGAATTTCTCGTCTTTTATTGGCTTGCTTATCTCCAGCATTCCGCATTGGGTGCATATTGGGGTGCGGTTGTTCCAGCTTACCATTGCATAGTTCTTCTTGCAGATTATGCACTTCTGCTTGTAAGATGCGGACATATGCAGTATATTTAATGCTTAACTTTATAAGTGTTTGCGTTGCATTCCTTATATTTGTCTGTTCAGCTTCTGAGAACCGTGTCCAAGCCCCGCAGGGTTCTTTCAAAGGCTCGCCCTAAAGTTGTATAGTGTTTGCTAAAAATAATGGCTATCTGAGAAATTCCTTGTGCCTGCTTAAATATCTTTTTATGAGGTAATTCACAAAATCGTTTTCGGTTTTCCTTAAAGCGTGGTAGTAGGACTTTCTTTTTTTGTAGTCTATGATTAGCATAGGGTAACCGCCGTTTTTCCTGCCATTGCCGTCGCCAAATGGGTGTATCTTCTCAAATTTATAGTGCGACCTTGCGGCCAGCTCAACGGGGTGCATTGTTTTCCTGTTTTTGGAATGCCACGAAAAAAAGTCCATCATTAGGTTAGGAACATCCTGCCAGTCGGGTGCTGTATAATCGCCAACCCGAACAAGATATTTCCTGATTTTGCCTGATATATCTGGCTTTGTTTCCTTGAACAATTCATGATGCCAGTTTAAAATAAGTTTTTCTGAGAGCGGTTTTTTCTCGTTTAATGCGATAAAAAAGACTTTTGAGTGTGCTATTGTTTCCAGAACGTCCGGCAGAGGCTTACTGGGCGATATTTTCTTTTTGATGATGTCTTCAGTTTCTTCTTTTGTTATTGTTGAGCCTTCTATGGCATTGGTGTTGTAAGTGAAGTCTATTGAAAAGTCAATGAGGATTTTCTTTTTTATGGATTCAGGATACTTTTCCCAGTGATGCCTGAAGTTCTTCTTTATTTTTTCAAGCTTTAAAAATGCATCCTCGTTAAGTATTTTCCTTAGGAAAGTTTCTTTTATTTGTTCAAT
>JACPBT010000027.1 GCA_016180145.1 Candidatus Woesearchaeota archaeon
CAGGAGAGGGAAAAGTGCCTGCGATACCGGATGACATCAGGGCAGAGGCGGCAAGAAGGTATATAGAGGCTTTTGAAATGATTACAGGAAACAAATTCACAGCAGAAGCGGGAAACCCGCTTGAGAGAATAAAGGAAAACCTGATAAGGAAAGGCTACCTGAAGAGGTAAAAAAATGGACAAATATGACGCAATAAGCCCACTGGACTACAGATACTACACAGGAGAGGTTTTTGAAAAGCTCCAGCCATACCTGTCAGAAAACGCAGCAGTAAACTACCAGATAAAAGCAGAGATAGCGCTGGCAAAGACACTCGCAGAGAAAAAGATATGCAGCGCCAAAATAGCAGAAGAAATAGAGGCAGCAGCCAAAAAGGTAACAGCATCAGAAGTCTATGAGGAAGAAAAAAGAATAAAACACAACATCCGCGCACTGGTAAACTGCATAAGAAAGAAAGTAAGCGAAAGCGCAAAGCCATACGTGCATTTTACAGCCACTTCAAACGACATAATATCAACAGCAGAAGCGCTCAGAATAAAAGACGCAACAGAAAAAGCGCTTGTGCCTGAGCTTATAGAACTTGAAAGAACACTTATAGAAATCGCAGAAAGGGAAAAGGAAACACTACAGATAGGAAGAACACACGGGCAGCACGCAGAGCCAATAACATTCGGATTCACAACAGCATCCTACGTCGCAAGACTCGGCGGAAGAATAACAAAAATAAAAGAAGCGGCAGAAAACCTCAGAGGCAAATTCTCAGGAGCAGTGGGGGCATACAACGCATCATCACTCCTTATAAAAGACGCAAGGGAATTTGAAAGGGCGGTGCTGGAAAAACTCGGAATGAAGCCCGGAAGCCACTCAACCCAGATAGTTGAAGCAGAATACATGACAGACCTCATGCACGCCATAGCGTCAGCAATGGGAGTAATGGCAAACACAGCAGACGACATGAGACACCTACAAAGAAGCGAAATAGCAGAAGTCGCGGAAATGTTTGAGGCAGAACAGGTGGGAAGCAGCACAATGCCGCACAAGCGCAACCCAATCAACTTTGAGAATGTCAAGTCACTATGGAAAGAATTTATGCCGAGGATGGTAACAGTATACTCAGACCAGATATCAGAACACCAGAGAGACCTGACAAACTCAGCATCATCAAGATTCAACACGGAAATCGTGGCAGCAGCGCTAATAGCAGCCACACGCCTCAAAAGCGCAATGCAAAAGCTTGAGGTTGACAAAAAAATGCTCAAAAGAAACTTTGAACAAAGCAGAGAAATAATACCGGCAGAGCCGGCATACATACTGCTGGCAGCATACGGACACCCAGACGCACATGAGGCAGTAAGAAGAAAAACACTTGAAGCAGAAAAAACAGGCAAAAAACTCATAGAAGCAATGATGAAGGATAAAGAGCTTAAAAGCTACTTCAGCAAAATGCCAAAAGCACAGATTGAAATGCTCAAAAACCCTGAAAAATATACAGGACTTGCGGCACAAAAAACAGAAGACGTATGCAGGGAATGGAGGGAAAGGCTGAAGGTGAAATGAAATGGAAGAAATCTCTGAACTGATTGCAAAACTACAGCAATTAGACAACCCAAAAGGTTATCGGATGGAATACGAATCGGTGAAGGAAAGATTAGACCCTGTAGTTAAACAGCTTGCACAGGAAGGCGAAGCGGCGCTGGATCAACTGCACGAGCTTCTGCAGTATGAAGAGTCATGGAGCTGCCAGTTTGCACTTGAGGCGCTTAAAGGCATAAAAAGCGAAAAGTCAATCTCGCACCTTATTAAGTTTGTAAAGAGGACTGAGAATGGCGACTACTATGAAGGTTGTGACGAAGCAATTTGGGCTTTAGAAGCAATAGGCGAGCCAGCCGTAGAGCCGCTCCTGACTGAGCTAAAAAAGGGATTTGCGGACAAAGAATTTTACGGCTATCTTGTGGAAGCGCTCACTGGAATAAAGGACGACAGAGTTTACTCATTCATGGTTGAAACAACAGAGGACTACCTTAAAAATCCTGGAAAATACGATGACTGGTTTGAGGTGGATGCGTTTGCCTGCGGCTTTGGCGACCAGGGCAAAAAGGATGCGCTGCCGCTCCTGCGAAAGCTGCTAGCCATGAAACAGCTTGATAAGGATGAAAAGAAAGAAATCAGCAGCGTTATTGAAGAACTTGATGACCTTGAAGGGTATGAAAAGCGCATACAGGAAATGATAAACAATTATGAGCTAGAAACAGAAGCCACGGAAGAAGCGATAAAAGTAAACTGCGATTTCTGCAGCAGCGAGATGGAATGCCCGCCTCACATGCTGAAATCAAAACAGATGTGCCACAAATGCTTTCACAAAAGGATTGAAGAAGGCGGTGACAAGAATGGGCCGCTTGATGACGTCCATGTGGATATACCAACAGATGAGTTGATAACAGAAACAGCCAACAGCATGACCAATTCCATGGTAGAAGAGCTATTCCCGGAAATCTGGACTGAGAGAAAAGACGAGCTAAAGGAACTGTCAAAGAACGAACTGGCTCTTGAGATGTTCGGCGCAGGGGCATACATCGCCTTGAGCAATGTTCTGAAAATCCAACATATGCAAGGATTGAAGAATGACGGTAAAAGAAAGACTGAAACAGATTGAATCGGATGAGTTGCCGGAAGATTACAAACTTCACCAAATACTTGAACTTGCCATGACAATAACCGGCGAAGGGCACGTCAGCGATGACTATACAAAGTTCATCGAATTTGAGATAGGCGGAATAACTGTTTTTTCAGACCCCTATTACCAAAGGGTTCAGATTGACGAGCAAGACCTGAATCAGGAACAAATAAGGAATCTCACTTCTGAGATTAAGAAACGAATACTGGCATTTGACCGGAAAACGCACAGTGCCAGGAAGAAAGCGGCAAAAGATGTTTTTCAAGAGACGCTGGGAAATATCATTGAGAACTAGAAAACTTGTCAAACTCCGCTTTTTGATCCTCGTCAACAAATAAAAAACTCAGTTACCCCAAGGGGCAGGGTATTTTATAGCTGGTTTTAAAGTTATGATACCCAATCAAATGCGAGAAACACAACGAGAAAACCCAATAGCTGCAAGCAGCGGGGTATCATAACAAATTAAAGCGAGTCTTTGAACATTTTATAATGCCTCTTTAACCGCTCCAAAAACACCCCATCATTCATCATAATCTCCTTAAAAAAGAGCAACGCAGCCTTTGAGTAGTTGGTTGACACACCTCCAAGCTCAAGAACAGGCCCTTTCAGATCATGAACCATGCTCTTGTAATGAGCCCACTTCTCATAAAAATCAACGCTCTCCCACCCAAAGCCAATCGTAGCAATAATCGTCTCATCATTGCACAGCACGTTAATAAAAGCCCTCCTGCAATCGCACTTTTTCTCATTGCAAAAGCTTTCAACCATATCATAACTTCCTGCAGGCAATGACTTCCCTTCAGGAATAATAAGGCGTCTTGTCTCATTTTCCGCAATATCCGAAAACCTGTTGAAAAACGGCTCCATCATCATGCTACAGCACCAATTCTCTCACGTGACCTCAAGGATATAAGCTTTATGGAAACAAACCGTCTGCTGACCGGAAGATTTATTAACACGTTAATTTTGATGAATTAACATGTTAATTTTGGTGAATTAAATGGCGGAAGCGGAATTTTACAACAGGAAAGAATAAACGGAATAAGCATAGACATTAATGAGCTTGGAAAGCTTTTTGATGAAGTGTAAGAGTTATTTCTTCTTCGCCGCCTTATTGATAAACGCCCTGCCACTTTCTCTTTTCCTTTTCGAGTCGGTTACACTTTGTAACCTCCTCACTTTTTCATCAATTTCTTCAGCTCAAACACAAATTCGGATGCGCGCTTAAGCGAAGTGCGCGCTTTATTCTCTTTAGTCTGCTCCAGCATGTTGTACTGGAACCTTGAGCGCTTGCTAAGTTCAAGCTCATAGGATTCTATAACAGATTCAGCCCTGGCACCTGCTATGTCCAATGCATCCCTCTGAATGCTTTCATAGTCTTCTAAAAGCTCTTTCTTCAATCTGTCAAGAACAAGTACTATTAGTGCGTCGCTGGTCACTTTATGCGCTATTTTATCCTGAGTTTTGTAGCCACAATTTAGAAGAACGGCATTTGCCATGTAAAACATTGAATAATAGGATGTTACAATCGCCCACAAATAAGGTTTGAGCTGGCTTTGCATAAGCTCATTTGCAGTTCTGAGAGAAAGGTCTGAATTTTCAAGGTATTTATCTTTGGCGAGTTCATTCACTTCCTTTTTTAGCAGTCCTTCCTGTAAGTATCTTCTGAAATTACTCTGCGCTTCCTTTTTTCTTTTTTCGTCTATCATGATATCAACTCATAATATGATTCTATACCGTGAAGAATTACATTGTGTTTAATAGCTTCCGAGCCCACAGTAATCTCTTTTGAGTTTTTCATGGCGTTGAAATCATATTCCCTGAAAATATTGATGTGAATCCTGAGGGGAAGCGTGCTAGCAATGTTTTGAATTTCCCTTTCCAGCTTTTCCTCTTCGGCATCCGGAACTATGAACATAAGGTCAATATCAGAGCGTTTAGTTTGCGTCTTTTTTGCATAACTGCCAAACACTAAAAGAACATACAATTTTGAATGAATGCCTTTGAATGAATCGTGCATAACTGCGATATCTTTGTTTTTTAACAGTTCACTTCTCCGGAAGTATTCCGCCTCAAAGATTAAAGGATTGATTTTGCCGACCAATGTGACTCTATGAGAGCTTCCAAACGGCTGCAACTTGAGCAATAGCATTTTAGAGAGCCTGCTTACGATGTTGTGAGCGTTTTTGTAATCCTTCTTCAAAAGCTTAGCAATCTGATTTATGCTCAGCTCTTTCTCTTTGTTCTCAATAAGCAGCCTGACAACTTCAACTTCCTTACCTTTCATGTAAATACCACCATAATTATATGTAAATATCAACATAGTTATAAAGGTTTTCATTTTGGACTCCCATCTCCTCATCCGGTTTCACCCTTTGCAAAGTTGTAATAATCGCCCTTGCCAATTATCACGTGGTCCAGAACATGAATGTTCAGCAACCTGCCTGCCTCCTTGAAGATGCCTGTTACTATCTTGTCTTCTTCTGACGGAGAAGGGTCTCCTGAAGGATGGTTGTGGACAAGAATTATTGAATTGGCGCTTTCTTTAATAGCAGACTTAAAGACTTCCCTCGGGTGAACGATTGAGGCGTTAAGAATGCCTATACTGACAGTCTCTATTTTAATAACACGGTTCTTGCCGTCCAGCATTATAACAAGGAACTGCTCCCTGTCGGAATTTTGCAACCTCGGGAGTGCGCAATCGTAAACATCTTGTGCCGTAACTATTGGTTTGCGGGAATTGCCGTTACCTGAGCATCTTTTGCTTAATTCAAATGCAGCCTTGATTTGCGTTGCTTTAGCGGTGCCGATTCCTTTAATTGACTGAAGCTCTTTTAAGGACAAGCCAGAAAGGTTTTCTATCCCGTATTTAGAAATGAGCCTGTTGCTGACATCAAGAACATTTTCCTGTCTGGTGCCCTTCTGCAAGATAATGGCAAGAAGCTCAGCTTCGCTCAATACGCCTACTCCAAGTTTCTGCAAGCGCTCTCTTGGACGGTTCTCTTCCGGGATTTGCAGGAGTTTCATAGCCTTAATTCTACTGAGCCACTTTCTACCCATTGCGGCAGACTATGCAACGAACTTTTTCTTACTCTTTAAATACGCTATCCGGGAGAATGTCCAGTGTCCAGTGCTGCCAAAAAGTTGTAAATTTTTCAGCAATTCTGGAAACTTTACGGAATCTCACTCACAGAAGCATCAAAAAACGCCTTCAGAAGCCACTGGACACGCACTGGACACCCACCGCCTGCACAGTTAAGCTTAAATAATAGATACCGCATACTTTTAATATGGGGCTGCCTAAAAAGGGCAACAGCGGAAATTCTACAGACAGATACAGCATTGCAACGCTCGGAAGCCACTCAGCGCTGCAGATACTGCACGGAGCAAAGCAGGAAGGGTTCCACACAATAGCCATATGCGAAAAAGGAAGGGAAAAGCCATACCGCCTCTTCAGGGTGGCTGACGAAATAATAACAATACAAAGCTTCTCAGAACTGCCAAAGATTGCCGGAGAGCTAAACAAAAGGAACGCAATACTGATACCTCACGGGACATACACAGGAGTAATGACACAGGAACAAATAGAAAAGCTAAACGTCCCATACTTCGGAAACAGGAAAATACTCAGATGGGAATACGACAGGACAATGCAAAGGGACTGGCTGAAAAAGGCAGGGCTAAGACTCCCAAAAATATTCAGAAAACCTGAAGAAATAGACAGGCCCGCGATAATCAAATTCTATGGCGCGCATGGGGGCAAAGGATTCTTCCTCGCAAAAACAGCAAGTGAGTTCCGCGAAAAAATGAAAGGCAAAGAAGGAAAGCCCTACATAATACAGGAATACATAGTAGGAGCGCCGATATACGCACACTATTTCCATTCACCGCTCAACAACGAAGTTGAAATAATGAGCTTTGACAAAAGATACGAAAGCAACGTAGACAGCATAGGAAGAATAGCGGCAAAAGACCAGCTTGACATGGGACTGAACACAAGCTACAACATAACAGGAAACGTGCCGCTCGCAATAAGGGAATCACTCCTGCCCGAAGTAATAGAAATGGGAGAAGCAGTCGTAAAAGCGTCCAAAACACTTGAGAAGCACGGAATGATAGGCCCATTCAGCCTTGAAACAATAATAACTCCTGAATTGAAGTTTTATGTTTTTGAGATATCAGCAAGAATAGTGGCAGGAACAAATTTCTTCATAAGCGCAAGCCCATACGCAGACCTTCGCTATGGGGAAAACATGAGCACAGGAAGAAGGATAGCAAGAGAAATAAAAAACGCCATAGAAACCGGCAGGCTAAACACGGTGCTAAGATGATAACACAAAAAGAAATCGCAGGAATTGCAGCAAGATACGGAAAGGAAATAACGATAGGAACACTCGGAGGACACTCAGCACTGGACGTATGCAGAGGGGCAAAAGACGAAGGACTAAAAACAGTGGTAGTGTGCCAGAAAGGACGGGAAAAGACATATACAGAATACTATAAAAGCAGGGAAGGAAAAGGAATAGTGGACGAAACGATTGTGCTGGAAAAATTCACTGACATAACAAAGCCCGAAATACAGGAAAAGCTAAGGAGAATGAATACCGTCTTTGTCCACAGCAGATACTTCTGGGTATACTGCGACATTGCGAAGATTGAGAATGATTTCAAAGTGCCGATATTCGGAACAAGAGGGCTTGTAAGGAAAGAAGAAAGAAACGAAGAGCGCAACCAGTATTTCCTGCTTAAAGAAGCAGGCATAAAAACCCCAAAAAGATTCAGCAAGCCTGAAGAAATAAACATGCCTGTAATAGTAAAAGCGGCGGAAGCGGAAAGGGGCTACGAAAGGGCATTCTTCTTTGCTCAAGACAGCGGAGACTACAACAACAAAGCACATGAGCTGATAAAAAAGAAAATGATAACCGAAGAAGCCCTGAAAAAAGCAGTGATAGAGGAATTCGTGCTTGGAACACAGGTAAACTTCAACTTCTTCTACTCGCCACTTACCAAAGAGGTGGAACTGCTCGGAACAGACACAAGAAGACAGACGGAATACTAAGGCTGACGGCACAACAGCAAACCAACGCAATAAAGCCAGAAATGGTTAAATACATAGAAACAGGACACATGGCAGTAACCATAAAAGAATCGCTGATTGAACAGGCATATGAAGCAGCAGAAAGGTTTGTCAAGGCAACGCAAAAGCATTACCCGCCAGGAATCATCGGGGCGTTTGCGCTACAGGCAGCAATAACAGCAGGACCGCCAAAAGAGGAAATAGTTGTGTTTGACGTAAGCATGAGAATACCCGGAAGCCCCGGAACAAGATACACTCCATACATGCAATACCTTTATGGCTATGATGTAAGCGCGGGAAGAAGAACAGCAATGGAAATAAAAAAGGCAGTGCAGCAGGGAAAGCTTCAAGACGTGACAACATGATAACAGTTATTGACTTTGGAGGCCAATACGCGCATCTAATCGCAAGAAGAATACGGCAACTCGGAGTATACGCAGAAATAAAAGAACCAACAATAAAAGCAGAAGAAATAAGAAAAACAGAAACTGAAGGAATAATACTCTCAGGCGGGCCGAAAAGCGTATACGAAAAAAACGCATTCACCATTGACAAAAAGCTTCTTGAGTTGGGAGTGCCTGTCCTCGGCATATGCTACGGACACCAGCTTATAGCGCACCTTCTCGGCGGAAAAGTTGTATCGGCAAACAAGGAATACGGAAAGGAAACGCTGCAAACAGGAAAATCAGAACTGCTCAAAGGGCTTGCCTCCCGAGAACAAGTATGGGCAAGCCACGGAGATGCTGTAATAAAGCTGCCTGAAGGATTTAAAACAACAGGCAGCACACAGGAATGCAAAATAGCAGCATACGAAAACCCTGCAAAAAAAATATACGGGGTGCAGTTCCACCCTGAAGTCCAGCACACAACAAACGGAATGACAATACTACAAAACTTCGTGAACATATGCGGAAGCAAACGAACATACAGTATGAAAGGGCTTGACAAAAGGCTTATTGCAGAGATAAAAAAGCAAGTAGGGAGGCATGCTACAATAATGGGCGTAAGCGGGGGAGTGGACAGCCTTGTAGCATCAGTACTCATAAGAAAGGCAACACCAAACATACACTGCGTATTCGTAGATACCGGACTACTAAGAAAAGGGGAGAAAGAAGAAGTTGCACAGCTCTACAAAGAACTCGGATTTGAGCACTTCACGACAATTGACGCAAGAGGGCTGTTCCTAAGCAGACTGAAGGGAGTGACTGAACCGGAAGAAAAAAGAAAAATAATAGGAAAGGCGTTTGTTGAGGTATTTGAAAAAAAAGTGGAAGAACTCAAGGGAAAACATGACATAAGATTTCTCGGACAAGGGACAATATACCCGGACAGGATAGAATCAGCCAAAAGCTCAGGACAGGCAGCAGTAATAAAAACACACCACAATGTAGGAGGACTGCCCGAAAAGATGAAACTTCTGCTAATAGAGCCGCTAAAGGAGCTTTACAAGGATGAGGTAAGAGAACTCGGCAGGATACTGGGGATAGAAAAAGAACACCTGAACAGGCACCCGTTCCCCGGACCGGGGCTTGCGGTAAGAATACTCAGAGAGATAACACCCGAAAAAATAAAAATTTTGCAGGAGGCAGACTTCATTTTCACTGAAGAACTGAAAAAAAGCGGTTACTATGAGAAAACATGGCAGGCGTTTGCAGCGCTACTTGACAGCAAGGCAGTAGGGGTAATGGGTGATGCAAGGGCTTACGGATACATAATAGCGCTAAGGGCAGTAACCTCACTGGACGCAATGACAGCAGACTGGGCAAGACTACCAAACGAACTGCTGGAAAAAACAGCAAACAGAATAACAAAAAAAGTAAAAGGAGCAACACGCGTTCTTTACGACATCACACAAAAGCCGCCGGCAACGATAGAGTATGAGTGAGCAATATTCAGGTGCAGAATTACACCCCGACCATCAGTCTGTAACTACGGGAATTGTAGCATTAACCTTCTCTAAAAACGCATTATAGATTAACTGACTGCTGTTTGCATCTGATTTAAAATAGCCAAACCAGCCAACATGGGACTGCCCACTTCTCAAATCACCAGAGGCATAAGCATTTGTAAAGTAAGAAACGGACTCGCCTGCAGG
>JACPBT010000052.1 GCA_016180145.1 Candidatus Woesearchaeota archaeon
ATACCCCACTGATATTGCCGCCCCGCCTTTTTCGTCAACATCCGCTTTTGCCAGTATTATGCCGTCTATGCCTATTGTTTCGTTGAACTGCCTTGCCTGCTCCACGCAGTCGTTTCCTGTTATTGCCTCTCCAACGAATATTTTCATGTCCGGCTTTGCCACTCTTGCCACTTTTTTCATTTCTTCCATGAGGTTTTTGTTGCTGTGCAGCCTTCCTGCGGTGTCTATCAGCACGGCATCCATTCCATGCGCTTCAGCATATTTCACTGCGTCAAAGGCTACTGCTGCAGGGTCTGCTCCATAGTCATGTTTTATGAGTTTTATGCCGAGGTTGTCTGCGTGTTCCTGCAGCTGCTGTATCGCTGCTGCCCTGAATGTGTCTGCTGCCGCTATCACACATTTTAGATTGTTGTCCTGCATTCTTTTGGCGAGTTTTGCTATGGTTGTTGTTTTTCCAGAGCCGTTTATTCCTATGAACATGATTATATACGGCTTTTTTTCTTTTGCTTTCGTGATTATGTTGGGCGGGTAGCTCTCAAACAGGCTTTCTATGCTTTCCTTGAGTGATTTTTTTATTGCATATTCAACTTTTCCTCGCGGGATGGCAGCTCCTGTGATGTCTTTTTTCAGGTCTTCTTTTATTTTGTCTATTACTTCCAGCGCTACGTTGTTTTCAAGCAGTGTCATCTCCAGCTCTTCAAACAGCTCTTGGAACTTTCCTTCTGAAATTTTTGTGGTGGTTACTGCTTCCTTTATTTTTCCTATTATGCCTGTTTGCTCTGTTTTCTTTCCGAAAGCTGCTGTTACCTTCCTGAGGAGGCCTTTCTCCTGTTTTGTTTCCTGCGCCTTAAGCTCGTTCTGTTTTTCTTTAAGCTCCTGCCTTATTTTCTCCATTTCCGCCTTTATGCCAGGCTGCTCGTAAGGCTTTGTTTCTTCAGGAATTGCTTCAGGCGTTTTCTGTTCCGGTTCAGGCTTTGTTTCCTGAGGCGCAGTTTTTATTTCAGGAGATTGCTTTTCCTCAATTGCAAGCTGTTTTGGCTCTTCTTCTGCCTTTTTTGAGAAGTTTTCTACTACGCTTTTCAGCTTTTTTTTTAGAAAGTTAAACATTTTTCCTTGTTTTCTTCATCATTGTTCCGAGTTCCTGCTCAAGGCTTTTTGCTTCGTTTACCGCAGCTTCAAATTCGGTTTCCATTTCCTTGATGTAAGTTCCAAGCTCGCCTTCTTTCTCTTTGAGCATTTTTTTTGCGTCTTCCATTGTTTTGGTCACGCATACGTTTGCGCCGGCATTTACTATTACCTCCTCATTGTCTTTAAGTTCGCCTTTTATGAACATTCCGTCTGCTATTGGCGTAAGCAGTGTTGCTCCTGTTTTGCAGTTTCTTATGCTTTCAACATTTTCTATGCTGTCTGCTATTTCCTGCCTTTTGGCTTCCAGCATCTGCAGCTGTTCCTGCATTTGCTTTAGCTGCTCGTTCGCTATCTGCAGTTCCATGTATTTCTGCCTTATCTCTTCATCTGCCATGCCAGAATGAGTGTTTAATCAGCGTTTAAAAAGGTTTGGCTGCGCTTGGCGTTATTGAGCTTTTTGCTGCCTTCTCATTTCATGCGTGTGTGTAATTCTCGCACCTTTTGAGAATGCCTCTGGCGTTATTGCTTGAAGGAGTTGCGGGTGGTTATGCTCTGCCCAGTCTCTGACTGCAAGGTATGGCGTGTCCTTGTAGGCATTGAATAGCATGCCTCTTGCAGTTGTTTCCCAGATATTTAAGGGCTGTTTATGGAAAGTTTCTGCAGTTAAATAGGGTATCACCACCCTGAAATTGTCTATATCAATGTGGTTGTTGACGCCTCTCAACTCAGCAACCCTTGCTATTAAAATGCCTGTCGTTCTTCTTGCATTATCTGTTGGTTTTCTTTTTTTATCAATCCAGTAGTTCTGCGGCGCTTCTGGCAGGTCGTGCGGCTCAAGCCCCTCTTTTTTGATTTCCTTTAATTCTTCGTCCTTGTTCACAAGGGGCATCACAAGCCCAGATATTCCATTCTTTAAAATTGAGTTGAGTCTTGTCCCGTACACGTTTATTGGCATTGTCCTCAGTGTCTCGGCAGTAAAGTAGGGTAGTATCTTACTGAAGCCTTCTACTGTTCTGTAGTCTACCTGTTCTCTTGCTGCCACTGCGCTGATAAGTTCCTTCATTGCAATTTGCGTGTAAGGCACCCCTTCTTCAGTTTCAGCTTCCCATACGCCAATTGTCCCTTGAAAGTCATATGGTTGTATGCTTAATCCCCTCTCCCTGAGCCGTTTTGAAATCTCTTCCGCTTCGTCAAGGTGTAATCTGATTGTTCCTTTTTGTAGTTCTGTAACCGCCCTTTTCAGCGCCTCTCTCGGGCCATTCTCAAGAGTGTCGCTGACAATCGCCTCAAGGTCAATTTGTCGTTTCTTATACGTCATAGAACTACTTAATAGTGGTTACTTTATAAATCTTTCTTAGTGGTTCCCGTTTGGCCTGAAGGAGTGCAGCGACTTTCCGCCTGCCAGCCTTTTTATTACTTTGGCAATTGACGGAGCCGTTCCTATTACCCTTATTTTTTCAAACATTTTTTCTTTTGGAAGAGGTATTGTGTCTGTTACTATGATTTCCTCAACTTCTGACAGAGCCTTTAATCTTTCAACTGCCGGTGGCGTGAATAAGGGGTGGGTGCAGGCTATCCACACCCTTGCTGCGTTGTGGTTTTTCACTGCTTTTGCCGCTTCTACTATGCTTCCGCCTGTGTCTATGAAGTCGTCTATGATTACCGCGTCCATGCCGTCCACTCTTCCGACAACATTCATGGCTGTTGCTTTCTTGTAGTCTTCCCTGTATTTGTCTATTATAGCTATGCGGTTTGCGTTCATGGCGTTTGCGAGGTCTCTCGCCCTTTTTACGCCCCCAGCGTCAGGCGCTACTACCACTGTGTTTTTCAGCCCTTTTCTTTTGAAGTATTCTGCTATCATGTTTATTGCCGTGAGGTTTTCTACCGGTATGTCAAAGAACCCTTCTATCTGTGCTGCGTGCAAGTCAAATGTAACTAATCTCCCAACCCCCACCATCTCAAGCATTCTTGCAACCAGTCGCGCTGATATCGGCTCGCGCCCTGTTTTCTTTTTGTCCTGCTTTGAATAGCCAAAGTAGGGTATTATTGCTGTTATGAACCCGCATGACGCCCTTTTCAGTGCATCTATAACCATAATAAGCTCCATAAGGTTGTCATTTACCGGCGGGAAGGTTGATAGTATGAGAAAAATGTCATATTTTCTTACGGACTCGTTTATCTGAACTCTTGTCTCGCCGTTTGGGAATTTCCCTATGTCCGCATCAACGAGCTTTATATGGAGCTTTCTGGCAACCTCTTCTGCAAGCATCCTGCTTGCGCTCCCGGCTATAAGCTTTATACCCTTCACTTTCAGCAGCCCCCGACTAAGAAATGCAAATCACGCGCTGATATTTAAACATAGCGGTTTGATTCGTCTATTCAGCTTATGCAAGTCTATGCTGTTTTCTGCTGAATGCGAACAGCACAGACCATGCTGTTATTATGAACAGCCCTCCTGCTACGAAGGGGAGCTGGATTCCAATAAGGCTTGATGCAGCGCCTGCAAGCACGGGTATAACGCCCTGCGACAGCGCGAGGAGGGAGCCGTTTATTCCCAGCGCTGCTCCCTGCTTTTCAGGGGATACTCCTTTGCTTATCAGTGCGCTTATGTTTGCCATGGAAAGACCCTGCGGCACTGCAAGAAATGGTATGATTGCGTATATCAGCACCGGTGACGGAATGAACGGGTATGTGCTTATTGAGAGCGCCAGAAGAATCAGCGAGTATCTTAGTATGCTGCGCTCGCTGTATTTTCTTGCCAGAATCCTGAGTATTAGCAGCTGCGTTATTACTATCCACGCTCCTGCTATCCCAAAAAATGTTCCGACAGAGGATTCAGAGAATGAGAACTTTGATACAAGGAGTATTCCTACAAAGGATGTGTAAAATGCAAACCCTGACATGTAGAGAAAGCTGGCAAGGTAGATGGGGCGTGCATCCGCATCTTTGAAAGCTGACTTTATGTTGTGGAGACCTTTCAAGATTGTGAATTTACGCTCCTGCACCTTTTCTTTCCTTGTTTCAGGCAGGAATATTGATATGAACGCCACATTTGCAGCACCCATCGCGCCTGCAATCCAGAAAGGTGTGGCTGCATTGAAGGCGTGTGCCAGCCAGCCTCCAAGTAATGGCCCAAGTATGAATCCGATGCCGAATGCAGCGCCGATAAGCCCGAAGTTTTTTGCACGTTCTTTTGGCTCTGTAACATCTGCTATGCTTGCCTGCGCTATGCTGAAGTTTGCCCCGGCTATTCCTGCTATCGCCCGGCTCGCAAGAACAACTGCCAGCGATGATATATGGACGCCAAAGCCGAACAGGATTTGGGAGAGTGCCAGCACTGCAACCCCCAGAGTGAGCAGGCGTTTCCTTCCATAGATGTCTGAAAGCTCGCCAAGGAATGGCGCAGCGATAAACTGCATCAGGCCGAAAATAGCCGTTACTATCCCTGCTATGAAATACCATGAGCTTCTTGGAAATGCTTCAAGAAGGAACGATGGCGATGACGGCTCTGTGAACAGGATTGGTATCAGCGGCACTACCATGCCTATGCCTATCATGTCAATCAGCAGAGTTGCAAACAGAATCGGAAATATTTTTCTCATAAGGTTTTCCTCTGCAAAACCAATTTTGCGCCCATATATAAATATCGCTAAAGATTTCAAGTATCACTTATTAGTGGCAAACATTTATAAATCTGTTTATTATCCTGTCTTTATGAATAAAACTGATTTTCAGGGAGTAACTTTGCTGGAAGGACGTCTGCTTGTGCCATATGTTGTTCTGCAAACATTTCCAGAGGGGCTGCTTCCTGAAAATGTTGAAGTCAACTTTTTGGACTCTGCCTTTCAGTTGCCAGTTGAGCTTACCAAATATAAAGAGAGAGTTATGGGGCGCATGCAATTGGAAGCAGAAAAGGCAGGGCGCGTGCTTTTTGAAGGAAAACTTGTCCGGTTGGTGGATTATTTTCCAAATGATGATAAAGGCTCTTTGAAGCTGATTGTCCAGCAGACAACTTTTTTCACCCATACCGCTTCAAATAAGGCGCTTGAAGATAAAATTGATGAGCTGGGAGGGCAAAGCCCATTGCAATTTTATGGACTCACGCCAAAGGAGCTTGATAGCGTGCTTGCCAATCCGATAGGCGTCAGTTCTGTGCTTGTCACAAGGGATAATCACGTTATCATCACAGAACGGAGCAACAAGCTATCCCAGTATCCGGGGTTATATGGACTTCCTGCAGGGTTTATGAATCCTGACGACAGAACGGTTCATGCAACAGCGTATAGGGAAATAAGAGAAGAGGTTGGCAATTTCGGCGCAGAGGTAAGACTGGTTGAGCTTGGCAGGGCTTTGGACGACCTTCATGTTGAAATTACAATGGTAGGCAAGATAGACGGAACCAAATCAGGAATTGAAGGGGCAATCACCATGTCCGAATGGGAAAGTAGAGGAAAATATTTTGTGCCTTTTAATCCAAGAGACTGCGCAAATTATCTTGTCACCACAATTAGTAGCGTGCCATCAAATGTTCCTCCAGGCAATTGGATTCTCGGAAAATCTCCAAAATGGGTTCCTGTCCACCACCGGGCTTTATATTTGGCTCTCACGAAAGAATATGGGCAGGAAGCTGTAAATAAAGAGCTTAACAGCGCTTTTCTTTCCAGATGAACTGGCAGTTCTTTTAGCTTTCCATATGTTAAATAAAATAAGCGCCGGGACTGGGATGTCCGGTTGTAAACCACACTCCGTAAGTTTCTCTTAATCAAAACATTTATATATTTAAACAGTTTTTATACATGAACTGTTTAATTATAATTTGGAGGTGAAGCATATGCCAACTGTTAATTTGGCGGTTCCTGAAGAACTGAAGCAGGATATGGATGGGCATGGAGAAATTAACTGGTCTGAAGTGGCAAGGCAGGCGTTTAAGCAGAAGCTGGAAGACCTTGCGCTATTAGAGAAATTTACTGCAAAGAGCAGGCTGACCGAAAAGGATGCTGAGCGGCTTGGCAGGGAAGTTGGTGAAGCGCTAACTAAGAGGCTGAGGCAGGCAGCAGGCGCTTAAAATGGATATTGTGATGGATGCGAACATTTTGTTTGCAGCTCTTATTCGCGATAATGTAAGCCGCAACTTGCTCGTCTCTGAAGAGCTTGTTTTGTATGCGCCTGCTTTTATTCTTGAGGAGATGGAAAAATACAAGGAGGAACTTGTTCAAAAAACTGAAAAGTCTGCAACTGATTTTGAAGCTGTTCTGGCATTGCTTAAAAAAAGAATGACTCTTGTGCCATTAAAAGATATTATCCCCTTTCTTCAAAAAGCTGAAATTAGGCAAATCCGGCCGGGCCTAGTATCTTCAAAATTCTCTTTATCTCTTCAATGGTTTGCTGCTGGTGCTTTTTGTCTGACATCCTGACAAACCGTATCAATAAGTCAGTTAATTCTTCTTCTATCAGGCACTTGAGCTTAAAACCATCTGTAATGAAATAAAACCGAAAAGAGCCGTATTTCAGTTCTTTGATGACAATGCCCCCAACCGTTCCAAGCAGTTTCCCTTTTTGGGGTGATTGCTCAAGTGTTTGCATCAGATCTACAATCTTGAATGCTTCCCGCTTGAATTTCTTTTCAATCTCTTGGTAGAGGGTTTCTGTTATCTCTACTTTGGCCATTTTTTTGCAAGTCGTTTTCTGGCTTCATCCAAAGAAAGAGTGTTTTCAGATGATAGCAAAAATTCTCCAAGCTGCTCCTTCACAGCCAAGCGATAGAGCCTTTTGACAATGTCATCATAAGTGTCTTCTTTCGTTCCAAAAGTGCCTATAAGCGCCTTTGTGGTCTCGCTCAATTGAATTGTTGTAGTCATACTATGGCTGCTATAGCCGCTATAGTATATAAATTTTATGGAGGAAAAGCAGGAACTGGAGGTATATTAATTAACGAAGCCAACGCCTACGACAAACTCACCACATCCTCAATTTTGGCTCTATTGGAATATATCTGGCGCATTGGTTGAGTGAATAGCTTAATCGTGTGAGGGATTACTTCCACAGCTCCAGCCTTAAGTTCTGCACAAGATACAGGCTCATAAGTCAGTTGAAAAAGTATATCTGATATCATGACATTTGGTAATTTGTAATTCTTTTTAAAACTTACTAAAAAACGCCGGGACTG
>JACPBT010000053.1 GCA_016180145.1 Candidatus Woesearchaeota archaeon
TTTTGGCAGCCCGTTGTGGAGGAAGTTCATGTCCAGTTCAATTATTTTCTTTCCGTTGTATTTTACTGCGAGTTTTTTTGTGTCTGTTATTTTTCCTATTTCTGTCGCCTCTGTTCCTTCTTTTTCGCATATTTGCTTTATTTTTGTGATGTTTTGCTTGGGTGCTGTTATTATCATTCTTTCCTGGCTTTCTGACATCCATATTTCCCATGGCTTTATTCCTGCGTGTTTTATCGGCGCTTTTTCCAGCCAAACCTCTGCTCCTGTTTGTGCTGCGAGTTCTCCTATTGCTGAGCTGAAGCCTCCTCCTCCGCAGTCTGTTATGAATGTGTATAGTTTCTCATCCCTGCATTGGAGCAGTGCGTCTGTCATTTTTTTTTCTTCTATGGGGTTTCCTATCTGGACTGCGCTGCTTGGGCTGGTTTGCTCAAGTTCTGCTGATGAGAAGGTTGCTCCGTGCAGCCCGTCCCTGCCTGTTTTTCCGCCGATTACGAGTATTGCCTCTTCTTTTGATGCTTTTTTGTTTTCCATTCCTTTTGGGATTATTCCGCCTGTTCCGCAGTATACGAGTGGCGCTCCGAGGTAGTTGTTGTGGAATATTATTGCGCCGTTTACTGTTGGTATGCCCATCCTGTTTCCGTAGTCCCTTACTCCTGATGCTACTCCTTTGAGTATTCTTTTTGGGTGCAGGATTCCTTCTGGCAGTTCCCCGTCATATTCCGGCGGTGCGAAGCAGAATACGTCTGTGTTGAATATGGGCTTTGCGCCCAGTCCTGCTCCGAGGATGTCTCTTATTACTCCTCCGACTCCTGTTGATGCCCCTCCGTATGGCTCAAGTGCTGAGGGGTGGTTGTGTGTTTCTGCCTTTATTGCGAGGTTGTTTTTCTCATCCAGTTCAATTATTCCTGCATTGTCTTTGAATGTGCTTACGAGCCATTTTTTTTTCTTTGCTGTCTGTTGTGTTGCTTCTGCTATTGTTTCCCTAAACAGGTTTTGTATTGTTTCCTTTTTTCCTTGGTTGTTGAATTCTATTTGGCTGTTGAATGTTTTGTGTTTGCAGTGTTCGCTCCATGTTTGTGCTATTGTTTCAATTTCTGCGTCTGTCGGCTCCCTGCCCAGCTTGGTGAAGTGTTGCCTTATTGCTTTCATTTCTTCAAGGTTCAGTGCCAGCGTTCCTTCTTTGCTTATCCTTGTAAGCTCGCTGTCGTTGGCAGTTGTTATTCTTATTTGGTTTACTTTGTCTGTTGCTTTTCCCTGCATGCTTTTTGGCGGTTCTGCCTTTAGCTCCTCATAGCCGTATCGGCACTCTTCAACTATGTTGTTTGCGAGCAGTTTGCATATCTTTTCTGTGTCTTTGCTGTTTAGCTCTGCTTTTATGTAGTATCTTGTTGCTGTTCTTGCCGAGTCAGCCTTTTTTCCAAGTTCTCTTATTGCGGTTAGTATGCTTTCCTCTGCCGGTTCTGTTACGTTATCTTTGTATCTGACTTCTATTATCCATTGCCCTTTTGCTTTCTCTGTTTGTGTGCTGTATTTTTGTGTGATGTTGTCTGTGAGCAGTTTCTGTGCGATTTCTTCGTAGTCTTTTTCGCTTAGTTTTCCTTCTATGTAATAGGTGTCGCTTACTTTTGTTTCTGCTTTTATGCCTTCGTCTTCAAGCGACTCCTGAAACGCCTTGTCCCTTGCGTCTTTTGTTTTTGTTTTTACTTCAATTGCTTGCATAGTGGACGCCTTCCCTGCTTGTTATGCTCCCTATCAGGTATGCTTTTTCTTTTAGCTGCTGGAGCTGCTGCAAAATATCATCAGCGTCTTTTTTGTCAACAACGTAAACGTATCCTATTCCCATGTTGAATGTGTTGTACATTTCCTCTTCAGGCACGTTTCCCCTCTGTTGTATCAGCCGGAATATCGGGAGTGGCTCCCAGTTTTCTTTTTTTATTTCTGCGCCAAGCCCTTTTGGCAGTATTCTTGGCAGGTTTTTCCTGAAGCTGCCTCCGGTTATGTGTGCTATTCCTTTTATGCGGTAGCGTTCCATCAATGTAAGAGTTGTATTCAGGTAGTTCCTGTGCGGCTTTAGCAGCATTTCCCCTGCGCTTTCAGTTCCTGTTCTGTCGCTTAGCTTGAGTTTTCCTGTGCGCAGTATTGCCCTTACGAGGCTATAGCCGTTTGAGTGCAGTCCGCTTGATGAAATTCCTATCAGCTCGTCCCCTTCTTTTATGGCGCTGCCTTCAATCACCTTTTCCTTTTCAACAGCCCCGAGTATGAAGCCAACAACGTCAATCGCCTTTTCGTGGTATACGTCAGGCATCTCTGCTGTTTCGCCTCCTGCAAATATGATGCCTTCCTTTTTGCAGCAGTTTGCGATGCTTTTTACTATGCGCTCAACAACTGCGTTGTCAAGCTTGCTGCTGGCTATGTAGTCTGAGAAGCATAGCGGCTTTGCTCCCATGCTCAGTATGTCGTTTATGCAGTGGTTGACTATGTCTTCTCCGATGCCTTCCCACCTGTTCAGTTCGGCTGCGATTAGCGTTTTTGTTCCGACTCCGTCTGTGTTGAATGCCAGCACAGGAGCTTTGTATTTTTTCAGTTCTTCTGCGCTCACTACAAGCCCTTTGAATAGTGTTTCGCTGCTTATCACCCGGCCATCGTGTGTTGACTTGATGTGTCCCTTTATTTTCTTCAGAAGCTCGTTTTTCTTTTCTATGTCCACTCCCGCTTCCTTGTAGGTTGTCATAAAATCGTGGGGCGGGGAAGCCCGTTGCCTCCGTCTATTGGTTGTGCAAGAGGAAACTTTATATTTAAGTAGCCGCTTGTATATCCGCTATGAATGTATTGTTTATCTGTAATCAAAATAAGAACCGAAGCAAGACTGCTGAGAAAATCTTTAAAGACAGATTTAACACTAAATCGGCAGGTCTTTACAGTGCTAAGCCTGTTACTGATAAGCAGATTTCTTGGGCTGATGCCATAATCGTTATGGAAGAAGCCCAGCGTAGCGAGATAGCTGAGAGGTTTCCCAAGCAATATATGCTCAAACGCATACTTTCCCTTGATGTTGCTGATGTTTACCATTATAATCAACCTGAGCTTATCGAAATTTTAAACTCAAAAATTGACGAGTTATTTGAGCCACTCATCAAATAGTTTCTTAGCTTTTTTCTTTGTTGTAAAAACTTTTGTTTCTGCCTTCATTAACTTATTGGTTTATTCACCATACAACATAATCCGTATTTATAACCAATCGCTATGATTTGCGTAATATTTTGCGATTGCAAATCGCATTATTTTGAACCAATTAACGTATTTCTCTATATCTTGGGAGTATGTCATTTTTGTTTTCTTTCCTTGTGGAGCTTCAGGGTGTTTTCAAGGAGCATTGCTATTGTCATTGGCCCCACTCCTCCCGGGACTGGTGTTATTGCGGCTGCTTTTTCTTTTGCCTGCTTGTAATCAACGTCTCCGCTTATTTCGCCATCTGCCTTGTTTATTCCTACATCTATCACAATCGCTCCTTTTTTTATCATGTCTGCTGTTATGAGTTTCGGCTTTCCTGCTGCTGCTATGAGGATGTCTGCCTTTCTTGTGTGTTCTGCGAGGTTGCTTGTTTTGCTGTGGCATATTGTTACCGTTGCGTTTCTGTTTAGGAGCATTAGTGCTGTTGGCTTTCCGACTATGTTGCTTCTTCCTACGATTACCGCACTCTTTCCATCTATCTTTGTTCCGGTTTCTTCAAGAAGTCTTATGATTCCTTTTGGCGTGCATGGCACCATGTTTTCGTTTCCTGCCATTAGTTTTCCCACGTTGGCTGGGCTGAAGCCGTCAACGTCTTTTTCTATTGCCACTTCGTTTAATGCTTTTTCTGTGCTTATTTGCGGCGGCAGCGGCAGCTGGACGAGTATGGCGTCTATCTTGTCTTCGTTGTTTAGTTTTCTTATCAGCTCAATCAGTTCTTTTTCGGTTGCCTGTTCAGGTAGCTTGTGTTCTTCCGAGTATATTCCCGCTTCTTTGCAGGTTTTTCTTTTCATGCCTACATATATTTTTGATGCTGGGTTGTCCCCTGCTATTATTGCTGCCAGCCCGGGTTTTTTTCCCAGCGTTGCCACTTCTGCCTTTATTTTTTCCTTTATTTTCTGTGCTATTGCCTTTCCGTCTATTATTTGTGCTGTCATCTTGGAATGCTCACTTGTATAGGGGGAATTTTTTGCACAGCTCCCTGACTTCTTTTCTTATCTGCTTTAGTGCCTTGTTTCTCCTTATGTCAGCTTTTGCTTTCTTTATGGTTTCCTGTCTTTGTTCCTTGTCTTCAGGGAGCCTGTATGCTTCTGTTTCCTTTATTGCCGCGGTTATCCATTTTCCTATTTGTTTCATTTCTTCTTCTTTCATTCCTCTTGTTGTGAGTGCCGGTGTCCCGAGCCTTACTCCGCTGGGGTAGAATGGCGAGGATGGCTCCTGCGGTATTGTGTTCTTGTTTGCGGTTATCCCTGCTGTTTCAAGTGCCTCCTGTGCAAAGATGCCGTGTCCCGGCTCTATTGTTGTGAGGTCTATGAGTATCAGGTGTGTGTCTGTTCCTCCTGAGACAAGCTTCAGCCCGTTGTTCATCAATTCTGAGGCAAGTGCCTTTGCATTCGCCACTATTTGTTTTGCGTATTCTGTGAATTCTGGTTGTGCTGCCTCGTGCAGTGCTACTGCTATCGCTGCTGTCGTGTGGTCGTGCGGCCCTCCCTGCAGCCCGGGGAATACTGCTTTGTCTATCTTGTCTGCCAGTTCCGGGTCTTTTTTCAGCCCTTTTTCTGTTACCAGTATCATTGCCCCGCGTGGCCCCCTCAGCGTCTTGTGCGTGGTTGTTGTGATGATGTGCACGTATGGTGACGGGCTTGGATGCACTCCTGCTATTATCAGTCCTGATATGTGTGCCACGTCTGCTACAAGGTATGCCCCGACCTCGTCTGCTATTTCTGCCATTTCCCTGAATGGGAATTGGCGCGGGTATGCTGATGCGCCCACCCATATTATTTTTGGCTTGTTTTCCCTTGCAAGCCTCCTTGCTTCTTCAAGGTCTATGTAGCCGTCTGCCTTTACGTGGTATTGTATTGATTTGAAGAATATGCCTCCGAAGCTTGTCTTCCAGCCGTGTGTCAGGTGTCCTCCGTCGGGCAGTGCATGTCCCATTATGGTGTCTCCTTGTTTGCATACTGCAAGGTATACCTCTGCGTTGGCAGGGCTTCCTGAATAGGGCTGCACGTTTGCGTGTGCTGCGTTAAACGCCTTTTTTGCCCTTTCAATTGCCAAATTCTCTGCCTCGTCAATGAATTCGTTTCCTGCGTAGTATCTCTTTCCCGGGTAGCCTTCTGAGTATTTGTTTGTCATTACGCTTCCCATTGCCTCCATTACTGCCTTGCTGGCGAAGTTTTCTGATGGTATCATTTCCAGCCCTTCTTCCTGCCTTTTGAGTTCTTTTCTTATTGTTGTGTATATTTCCCGGTCTGTTTCCTTTAGCTTTTTTCTGTTCATTCGTCTTTCACCCCGCAGTCTATCGTTCTTTCTTCTGTGATTATCTTGTCTATTTTTTCGTCGTGTTCTGTTGTGAGTATTCTGTCAACTATCTGCTGCTCGTATGCCAGTGCTATTCTTTTTGCCTCTGTTTTTTTGAGGAATCTGTCGTAGAATCCAAGCCCGTATCCTATTCTGTTTCCGTTTTCGTCAAAGGCTATTCCGGGGACTATTATCAGTTCTATTTCCGCCGCTCTTATTTTTGTTCTTCCTTTTGGTTCTGGTATGTCAAATGGCCCTTCTTCCAGCTCTTCTTCGCTTTCAGCCAGTCCTGCTTCTATTTCCTTTTTTGAGAGGTCTGTTATTGGCAGTGCAACTTTTTTTCCGGAGGATAGCGCTCCCTGCAGCAGCTCAAGCGTCCTGACTTCGTTTCCTTTTGCCATGTAGAGCATTATTGTTTTTGCTTTTTTGTATTCGTCGCTCTGCAAGAGTCTTTTTGTTATTGCGGCGCTTTTTTCCTCTGTCTCTTCTTCATCCATTTTTTCCCTTAGCTCAAGGATTTTCTCTCTTAGCAGCGCTTTTTCTTCTGTCATGTCAATTACGAAGTTTTCCTCTTCTTCTATCCAGAGTCTGCCTTCTGCGAGCCTTCTTATTGTTTCAGGGTAGGTTTTCCACTCTTCTTTTTTGAGTTTTTCGTGGTAATCTTCAGATATCTTTTTCAGTTTTTTTTCGTCCTGCATTTCATCCTGGCTTACTTCAATCCCTACAGGCTTTGTTACGAGGAGTATTGCCCCTCCATCCACCTCTCCCGTGACTATGTGGGTTGTCGCCCTTGCCTCTTCTCCTTCGTTCTCTATTACTTTCCTTATGCATTCTGCTCCCATGCATCCTGCGTATATTCTTTTGCCTTTTTCATTCAGCATTCTCAGGTCTGCCGGGTGTATGTTTATTGTGAGGAATTTTTCGTAGATTTCTTCTGTTACTATGCTCATGTAGCCGCATAGCGCTACGAGTTCTATTCCGTGCTTTTTCAGGAGTTGTGCTGTCTGCCTGTCGTATTCCTTTCTTGCCTCCATGTTTTTCCTGTCAGTGTATCCCTTTTGCCTGTAGTATTCTTTTATGTCGTTGCAGTAGTATGGTATGCTGTTCTCTTCTGCTATCTCTTTTGCTTTTGACGCAGTTGTGTCTGTGAAAATCATTGCTGTCCTGAATCTGCCGCTTTTTCTCTGCTCCGCGATTATTTTCTTTGCGTTTGTTCCTCCGCCTGACATGAATATTGCCGCTTTCATTGGCTCGCTTTTTGGCTTGTAAAGCTGTCTTAGCGTGATTTTGACATCACCAGTTTCATGTGTTCTGTCCTTTTTTGAAGCAGCTGCCTCGTTCCTATGTCTTTTCTGTGGTATACTTTTCCTTTCACTTTTGATGCTCCTTCTTCTGCGGTTTTTTCCGCTTCTTCTATTGTGTCCGCTATTCCGATGAAAGCCACGCTTCTTGATTCTGTTGTATACAATGCCCCGTTTTTTTGCTCAACTGAGCCGTAATACACCAGCGCTCTTACTCCGTCTTTCTCGTAGCTTGGTATTGTTATTGCTCCTGTCTGCGGGTTGTCCGGGTAGCCTTCAGGCACGACGTATTTGCACACTGTTGCCTTTCTTTCAAATTCCGCCTTAAGCCCCGCAAGCCTTTCCTCTGCCGTTGCCCTGCATATTTCTGCAAAGCTTGTTTTCAGTATTGGCAGGCTTGCCGTCTGCGTCTGAGTAGCTTCCCATCCCTCCGGTATTTGCTCCTGTGTCGTTTTCAAATGCCCTTTTGTGGTCCTGTGCAATTGGGAAGTGTAGAAAGCCGTTGCCGTCAGTCAGTGTCTGGAGGCTGAATTCTTCCCCTTCCAGCTTTTCCTCCACAATAACGGCGTTGTGCGTTTTTAGTATTTCTTTGCAGTAGCTTAGCGCCTCTTCGTTGCTTTGCAGGTGTTCCCCCGAAATCTTTACTCCCTTTCCTCCTGTCAGCCCGTCAGGCTTTATTGCGTAGCTTCCAAGCTCCTCAAGAAATCCTTTTATTTCATTGATGCTGCTGCCTTCAAATATCCTGAACTTTGGTGAAGCGTCAATGTTGTGTTTCTTGAGCAGCTCTCTTGTAAAGCTTTTGCTTGTTTCCAGCCTTGCGTGTTCCTTTGAAGGGCCTATGCAGCTTACTCCGTTGCTTTCAAGCTCGTCTGCCATTCCTGCTGCGAGCGGCGCTTCAGGCCCTATCACTGCAATTTCAACGCCTTTCTCTTTTGCAAACCTGACTGCCGTCTTTGTGTCGTCCATTCTTCCGATGGCGTATTCTTTGGCGCTTCTTATTATTCCCGGGTTGGGCATTGGCATGTATGCGTAAACCTCTGCCCCGCCGGCTATGAGCGCGTCAGCTATGGCGTGTTCCCTTGCTCCTCCGCCTATTACGAGGAATTTCATGCTTCTTTTTTTCTCCTTTCCTGTTTTTTTATTTCCATCCAGCCGTCTCCGCTTGAGATTCCTATGGGGTAGCGTTTGCTGTTTTTGTCCATTTTATCTTTTAGCGCTGCTGCTAAGTCAATTTTCATTTCGTCTGCCATTCTCAGGAGGAAGGACAGGACGTCTGCCATTTCATATGCTATTTCTTTCCTGTTTTCCTCTTCTTTGAGGTAGTTGTCAAGCTTTTTTCCGTTCCTGAAGCGGAAGTGTTCCAGCAGTTCGGCAGCTTCAACAGAGACTGCTATTGCCAAATCCTTTGGCGTGTGGAATTCCTGCCAGTTTCTTTCCTCTATGAATTCCCGCAGCTTTTTTTTCATTTCCCATATTTTTGTTTCAGTGTCCTTAATCTTCAGCACCCTTGTTTGTTATTGCTTTCAAAATGAGCTTTATTTCATCTTCCTGCCCTGTCAAGGAATCTTCCGAATATTTCCCTTGCCTCAGCCCCGTAAAATCCGCAGTTTTGAATGAACTCGTCAAGCACAAGCTCTTTTGTTTTGCCTGCCCCTGCTGCATAAAATGGCTCTGACTTTATCCAGTCTTCAATCATTTCCTTTCTTGCTTCAAGGTGGAATTGTATTCCTAAAGCATTCCTGTAAGCGAACATCTGGTTCATTCCGTTTGCCCTTGCCAGCAGTCTCGCTCTTTCCGGCAGTGTGAATGTTTCCCCGTGCCATTGGAATGCATGCAGCCTTTCCCCAAGACCCTCCAGCAACGGTTCTGCAAGCCCTTTTTCCGTTAGCTCAACAGCATAGTTTCCAGCCTCTCTTCTGCCTTGTTTGACCGTGCCTCCAAGTGCCTTTGCGAGCATCTGCGCTCCGAGGCATACTCCAAAGTAGTGTCCTCCTGCTTTAACATGTTCTCTTGTTTTTTCAAGCTCTCTAACTATCCATTCTTTGTTGTCGTTTGCGCTCATTGGCCCGCCCATTGCTATGTATATCTCAGCTTTTGGTATTTCTTCAGAGGTCGCATCTATTGTCTCATACGGAATGCATCTCTCCTGAAATATTTCTTCAAGCAGCCCTGCCCCTTCAATCTCAGAGTGTGCCAGTATTGCTGCTGTCAGCATTTTCCTGTCACCTGTGCTATGTGCTTTCTTCTTAGCTCTGTGAGTTCTTTTGTGTGCTTTGTTGTTGTGGGGTAGTTTTTTGTCAGGCATGCCTCGCATACCTCTTTTGTTCCTATTGCGTTTTCAAGCCCTTCTACGTCCATGTAGATTAGCTTGTCTGCCCCTATTTCTTTCTCTATCTGCTCTATTGTTTTGTCTGCTGCTATGAGTTCCTCTGTCCTTTGGAAGTCTATGCCGTAGTAGCATGGGCTTATTATTGGCGGGAAGGTGCTTACAAAGTATACCTTCTTTGCCCCTGATTCTCGCAGCAGCTGCACGATTCTTCTTGATGTTGTGCCGCGGACAATGCTGTCGTCCACTACCATTATGTTTTTTCCTTTTATTACGCTCTCCACAGGCTTCAGCTTAAGTTTGACTGCGTTCTCTCTTATTTTTTGCACAGGCATGATGAATGTCCTTCCCACATACCTGTTTTTTATCAGCCCTTCCTCGTATGGCACTCCGAGTTCCTGTGCAAGGGCGTTTGCTGCAGGCCTGCTTGTGTCCGGCACAGGCATTACCAGGTCCACTTTCAGCTCAGGCCATTTCCTTTTGATTTTTTCTGCAAGCGCTTTTCCGAGTTTTTTCCTTGTTTCGTATACCGGCTTTCCTTCCATTACTGACTCCACTGTTGCAAAGTATACCCATTCAAACGAGCATGGTGCTGGCTTTGATGTCTCAACAATCCTTCTTTCAATCTTTCCTTTGTTGTCTGCAAACACCGCTTCTCCCGGCTTCAGGTCTGTTATGCTGTTGTATCCCTGTATTGTGAGCGCTATGCTTTCTGATGAGAATGCGTAGCTTTTCTTTCCGTTAAGCTGTTTTTCTCCCATTACAAGTGGTCTTATTCCGTTTGGGTCTCTGAACGCAGCTATGCCCTGGTTTGCTATCAGGACAACGACTGAATACCCGCCTATTACCTCTTCGTGCATTTTTCTTACTGCTTTGAACACTGCCTCTGTTCCGCTTCCTTTGGCGTATTCTTCTGAGAATATTTCCAGCATTACTTCTGCGTCTGAGTTTGAAGTCAGGTATACCCTTCCGTCTGCCCTTAGCTTTTCTTTGAGGAGGGGGTAGTTTACCACGTTTCCGTTGAATGCCAGCCCTATTCCGTCAGGCCTTTTTACGAAGAATGGCTGCACCTCTCTTCTGTCGCCAACCCCCACTGTTGGGTAGCGTGTGTGTCCTATGCCTATGTTTCCTTTGAGCGAGCTTACCTTTTCTTCTGTCAGCACATCGCTTACCAGTCCGATGTCCTTTACCCTGAATACCTCTCCTGTTTTGGTGTCGCATGTCACCATTCCTACAGCGTCCTGCCCCCTGTGCTGGAGGTTTATCAGCCCAAGATACAGCTCAGCCGCTGCCTCGTCCACTCCAGAAACCGCAAATATTCCGCACATGTATGACCACCCCTGTCTTGCCATCTAAGGCTTCCTGTTATGTGGCAGAGAGCCTAAGGCTTTAATGCTTTTTTTTCTCTCAGTTCTCTCTGTCATATTTGAAACGCCTGACAATTATATTAGCCATTTAGGCGTTTCATTATATATTTTTTGGCTGTCTAGTAGCGGACATAAGTAATCACTTGGACTTATTAGCTTCTTACTCCGCTACTAAACTTAAAACGACACCTATGATAAGTCAAAACTTGTGTCGTTTTATAGTCCTTTTCCAAACCGTGAAAGACTCTCCCATTTAAGCCATTGTGGAGAATAATGTATAAATTAGGGTTTATTTAAATCAATTTTGAACACAATTGTGTAACAGAACATTTATGAACTCTTCCGGCGTTACTATCTTCACGCTTTCGTATTCCTTCAGCTTCAGCAGGTGTTTGTCGTAAGTCAGTATAAAGTCTGCCTTTCCTTCTATTGCAGCTTCTATTATCTTGTTGTCGTCAGGGTCGTCTCTTACCGCGTTAACTCTTGTTTTTGGTTCCACGATAATTGCAATCTGTGCAAGCTTTGCTGCTGTGAACAGCTTTGTAAGCCCTTTTGCCTGCACTTTCTTGGTTAACTCCTTGTAATCTAAGGCATTCAGGTACTCTCTGAGGATTTCTGATGAAATTATTATCACAACCTCACCTTCCTGTGCCATGCATACTATGCTTTCAGAGAGTCCTTTCCAAAAAGTTGCAGATATAAGAACATTCGTGTCAGTGACTACCTTTGTCTTCTCTCTTTTCTCATTTGGTCTATTATGCCTGAGACCTCGGTTTGCTTGAAGCCGGCCTTCATCGCTTCTTCCTTTAGCGGCCTCGTCAGTTCCTCCCAGCTTATGTCTTCCAGCCTCTTTATCATCACCATGTTTCCCTCCGTTATAAACATCACTTTCGTTCCATCCCTCATTCCCAGTTTCTCCCTTATCTCCATAGGTATTGCTATCTGCCCTCTTGTGCTTATCTTGCCCATTTCCACAATGCTCTCCATTTTTCTCACCAAATCTTGTAAATAAGATATATCTTGTATTTATATTTTTTGGCATATCCATGCAGTCTTGGCATTTTACTGCTTAATATGCATTCATCAAAAAATTCTGTAAATCTTTCAGAACTTCCAGAAATTTTTCCTCGCCTTTTTAAGTCAGCCGCAATCTTTGCAGTGCTGGCGTAAATTTTACATTTTTTATGTAAAAATTTCGTGAAATGCTTTTTGAATTGGTTTGAGCCTTAGCTTAGTTGCAGTAGTTACTGCTGTTGCGATTATTATAGGCGCATTAGCATGATTCAACCGCATCCTTCACAAGTTTTTTAAACTTAAGCAGTGCCTTTTCTTTTATGGTTCAGTTTGTTTACAGCCCTGCTTGGTTTTATAACATTGATATTGTTATTGACCTTGTCAGCGTTTTTGTTATTGCCCTTCTTGCTTTTTTCAGCTTTCGCTATTCGCGTTTTGACCGCCGTAATCGCAGGTATCTTTATTTTGCAGTCTCTTTCGCCTTTCTTGCTTTTTCTTTTCTTGCCAGGATTTTGACCAATTTTACGATTTATAATGATGCGGTTCACATGGAGCGTGTTGGCAATATACTTATTGCTTACCATCAGGTTGTTTCTTCCAATCTTCCGTTTTTTTCAGGTTTTTTCATGTATCGCCTTCTTAGCCTGCTCGGGCTTTTCCTTCTTTTCTCAGTTTATGAGAGGAGGCAGTCCGCTTCTGTCGGCTTTCTTGTAATTTATCTCATTCTTGTTTCTGCCTTTTTCAGCAGTTCCGTCTATTATGTTTTCCACATTACTGCTTTGGTTCTTCTTATGCTGATAATTCTGCAGCTTGTTTCCCGTTACTGTTCAGGCCGTAATGCGCTTACAGCATGGCTTGCTGCGAGCTTTTCAGTAATTGCCCTGAGCAACCTTCTTTTTGTTTTTGTTGCATTTAATTCTGTTTTTTACGTTGCTGCTGAGTCAGTTCAGCTTTTT
>JACPBT010000054.1 GCA_016180145.1 Candidatus Woesearchaeota archaeon
TGCTTTTGCGCTAAATCCAAATCAGGCTTTGTTTTTATCAGTCGTCTTTGGTCCTTCAGGCACCATTTCAGGTGTTCTTCTATTTGTGGCATTTTATGACTGCTGTCGCATATTTTTCCGGGTTGTGAAATACAAGGCCATCAGAGAGCATGTTATAAAATATTTTGTCCTCTTTATTTAGCAGGATATCTTTTTCAGTTATATCTGTGTATCTTATCGGTTTTTCAACCAATTCAGATTTTCTTATTTCATCCTTTATCTGTTTAATCTCTTTGGATTTTTTAGCATCATACACAAGCAAAACATCTATGTCGTTGAAATCCCTGTTTTTTATTGATGAGCCAAAAACCAGGCCCATTTCAATGCTGTCCTCAAATTTTTTTAGTTTATGTAATGGCACACTTAGCCATTTTGGGAATTCTTTTTCTTCCAGACTCAACGTGTATTCCATAAATTTGATAGCCAGTTTGTTGTTATATTCATAAGAAAAAAAGGCAGAGTTGCCTATTTTCTCCTTTACCAATAGCTTTTTATCTGTCAGAAGGTTGCATAGCTTATTGGCATGGGCATGATTGATGTTCAATATTCTGGCTAGTTGCCTAGCGTTATATCTGTCCTTGTAATGCTTAAACAGGTATTTGGCTATCCTGATTTCAATCTTTGTAAATTGTATGCTATTAACAGCCATATGTATTCTAAAAACATACATCATATATAAACTTTGCTGTTTTTGCCGTCATAGTTGCGTTAAAGTGACTTTTAGTAGTCTGGTAGTCGTAGTGGCTTCCGCTGCTGTGAATTGCCTGTAACACGCTCTGCTTTGTCTTTTCGCAACCTTTTTATTTTGGGTGTTAGTTGCTTTTAGTGTGGTCATATGAAGAAACGGTTGCTTGGGCTTATTGTTTGTCCTTTTTGCAGGGGCAGTTTCCGTCTTGCTTCTTTCCGTTATGAGGGCAGCGAGGTTGTTGACGGTTCTTTGAAGTGTAAATGCTCGTGTTATCCTGTTATTGGCGGTGTTCCCCGTATTCTTCCATCTTCTTTGTGGCATGACCTTGTTTCTTCTTATCCCCGCTTTTTTGAGCGTTACGGCAGCAGGTTTCCTGCGTCTTCATTTGGGGGCAGTTCTGCATCTCATGTTGCTGCTAAGCGCCGCACTGCTCTCGGCTTTGGTTATGAGTGGAAACGCTTTTCAAAGATTTACGGTGTGTATGAGGCGCAGTTCCTTGACTGGATTGCCCCTTTGAATCAGGATTTTTTCGGGGGTAGGCTTGTTCTTGATGCTGGCTGTGGCAATGGGCGGCATGTTTATTTTTCTGCAAAGTATGGTGCTGAGGTTGTTGGTGTTGATTTGAGTGGTGCTGTTGATGTTGCTTATCGGAATACGAGGCAGTTTGGCAGTGTTCACATTGTGCAGGCTGATATTTATCATCTGCCTTTTCGCATGAACACTTTTGATTTGGGTTATAGTATTGGTGTGTTGCATCACCTGCCTGAGCCTGAGGAGGGTTTTAAGCGGCTTGTTTCTGTTGTTAAGCGTGGTGGTTTGGTTCATGCGTGGGTTTATGGGAAGGAGGGTAATTCTCTTCTGAAGCTTATGGATCCTGTGAGGAAGCATGTCATCTCACGCCTTCCTTTGGGTGTTGCGCGTTTCATTGCTTTCTCTGTTATGCTGTTCCTTCATCCTTTGATTAAGTTTGTTTACAGGCCTTTGAACAGTTTTTCATTGACGCGTTCTTTTGTTGAGCGTTTTCCGCAGAATGCTTTTTTCTATTACCTTTCAAAGTTCAGTTTTGAGATTAATTATTCTATTCTTTTTGACCAGTTTCTTGCTCCTGTGGCTTATTATTATGCGAAGGATGAGTTTGCTTCGTGGTTTGCCGGTGCCGGGCTGCGTGGTGTGAGTATTGTGTGGCGTAATAGGAACAGCTGGAAAGGTTCGGGGAGGAAGCCTTAGAATGGTTGCTGGCAATCGGTTGTTTTTTGCGGTTTTTGTTCTTTTTTTGCTTGCTGTTGCTGTTTTGCATTTTTGGCAGCTTGGAAAGTCTGATGTTTATTTTGATGAGTCTAATCATGCGCTTGCTGCAAGGCTTTTTGTTGAGGATGGCGTCTCAATTTATCATACTGCTATTCTGCGTCCTCCGCTTTATGATTATTTTGTTTCTGCCGCTTACGTAATTTTTGGTGTGAATAATTTTGGTTTGCGTATTTTTTCAGCGTTTGCAGGCGTTCTCGGCATTGTTGGGGTTTATCTTGTTTCCCGTCTTTATTTTGGCACGCGTGTTTCCCTGTCCGCAGCCCTAATTTTTTCGGTTATTCCTCTCGCTGTTGTTTATGGCAGGGTTGGTTTTGGTGATTTGATGTTTGTCTCTTTTGCTTTGTTTGTTGTTTACTTTTTTGAGCGCTTTTTGCGTTCTTCCTGCAGGCGTTTTTTCTTTTTTGCCTGTGTTGCTTTTGCTTTGTCTTTCCTTTCAAAGTTCAGTGCTTTGGTTGTTGTTGCCTTTTATTGCGTGTTTCTTGTTGCTGAGCCTGTTTTCAGGCGTGATTTCCGTCTTTTGTTGAAGCGTGTTTTCCTGTGCGGTTTGCTTTATGCTGTTTCAGGCGCTTTGGTTGTTGTTTTTGTAGCGCTTACTGGCGGTTTTGGGAGGGTTTTGCAGATGGTTCATAATTTTATTGTTCAGTATGCCATTCAGGCTTCAAGTGTTGAGTATTCCCGTTTTTACCATTTTGCTGCTTTTGTCGGCTGGCTTAGCCCGCTTGTTTATGTGTTGCTTGTATTGTCTTTTGTGCTTTTTGTTTTTCGCTTTCGCAGCCAGTCGCGCGGCTCTTGGCTGGTGTGGTGGCTTTTGCTTTCAAATCTTTTGCTTTTGACTGTTCTTCCCCGTAAGGCAGTTAATCACTTTGTTCCGTTGCTTCCTTTTATTGCTGTTGTTTGCGCTCACGGCTTTTTTGAGTTTGGGCGGATTGTCCGGTTTAAGGTGTTGTTGGCTGTTTTTGGCGTTTTTGTTTTGCTTTCTGCTTTTGGCTGGAGTGTTTATTCTGTTTCTGGCATGCAGTCTTACACCCATCTTGGCGATGTTGCTGATTTTGTCAGCAGCAGCTATCCCGGCAGGGTTGTTCATGTCATTCTTAGGGATTATCCTGCTGTCAGTATGATTGCGAATGCTTCGGTAAAGTCTTCCATGCGGTTTGATTTTGATAATCTTGTTCCGGAGAAGGGTTCTTTGGTTGTGCTTCCTGTTTCTGGTGACGGGCTTGACCGTTCTCTTGGCAGGCATGTTCTTATTTCCAACAAGTTTGGCAGTAATGTTTCCAGTCCTGAGTTTCGTTCTTATGTTAAGGGTAATGGGAAGCTTGTTTTTACTGCTTATTACAGTGGCGTTAAGGCCATTGAGGTTTATGAGGTTCTTTTTGAGTCTCTCAGGCCGCGTCATGTTGAGGGCGCTTCCTCTCTTATTGAGCCTGCTCCTGTGAAGATGCTTTGGGGTTTCCTGTGCCGTGCTTACGGAATAAATGCGGCTCGCCCCATTATTGAGCGTTCTTTCAGCAGTGACTTGGTTGGCAGTGTTCGTGGAAGGTGTGTTTGGTCGCAGTAGTAGCCGCTGCCTGTAATTGCTATGGCATGCAATAATCAGGCTGATTCGCAAGTGCCAATCAAAAACTATAAATAAGCCAGTTTTTCCTGCTTTTGTTATGATGGGTTTTTCTTATGAGGAGATTGTTGCGAGGATTAAGGAGGTTTCTAATCTTTCTGATGCTGAAATAGATTCTAAGGTTAATGGTAAGCTTGAGCAGTTTTCCGGCTTGGTGAGTAAGGAGGGTGCTGCTCATATAATGGCGAATGAGCTTGGGATTAGGCTTTCGCGTCCTGCTGCAAGCCTGCTTAAGATTGCGAACATTGTTTCAGGTATGCAGAATGTTGAGGTTCTTGGCAGGGTTGTTGCTGTTTATCCTGCTAAGGCTTTCAGTTCTAATGGGCGTTCGGGGCAGGTTGGCTCTGCAATTTTGGGTGATGAGACCGGCACTATTCGGGTTGTTTTCTGGAATGAGGAAGCTAACCGGCTTGGTTTTCTTAATCGTGGCGATGTGATAAGGCTTAAGGGTGTTTATGTTAAGGATAGCCGCAACAGTTCTCTTGAGTTGCATGTCAACAGCAGGAGTCTTGTTGTTGTTAATCCTCCGGGCGAGTCGGTTGAGGTTAAGGAGCGTGAGCTGAAGCGCAGGCGTATTAATGAGATTGCTGATGATGATTCCTTTGTTGAGGTCCTTGCCACTGTTATTGAGGTTTTTGATTTGCGCTTTTTTGAGGTTTGTCCGAATTGCGGGAAGCGTGCGAGGATGCAGGAGAATGTTTTTGTTTGCAGCTCGCACGGTGCAGTAGCGCCTTCTTACTCTTATGTTCTTAATGCGTTTCTTGATGACGGGACTGGTTCTGTGAGGACTGTTTTCTTCGGCAAGTCTGCCAGGCAGTTTTTGAGGCGCGAGGATGGTGAGCTTCTTTCGTTCAGGCTTTCTCCTGAGTCTTTTGAGCCGGTTAAGACCGAGGCGCTTGGTAGCTTTGTTAAGGTTGGGGCGAGGGTCAGCAGGAATGAGATGTATGGTAGGATTGAGCTTGTTGCGAATTCTGTTGAGCAGGCAAGGCCTGAGGATGCGCAAGGGGCGCAGGTTGTTGCTCAGCAGGAGCGTGTGGAAGTCAGTCCTGTTCCGGTGGCTGTTGAGGAGGGTGTTTCTGATGGGAGCAGTTCAGGCTCTGTTGAGGAGTCTCTTGGGAGCGAAAGTAATATTTAGTGGTTTCTGTCTGCTCATGTTTGTATGATGTTTTTGACTCATTTGGTGTTTGGGTTTCTTTGTGGTGTCATAGTCTCTAAGCTGCTGGGCTATGGCAGCTCTTACTTGTTTGTGTTGGTTGCTGTTGTTGCTTCTTCTTTTCCTGATATTGATGTTCTTTCCTCAAGAATCAGCCGCTTTCTTTCCCCGTTTTCTGTTGTTGCCGGTTCTCTTTTCGGTCATAGGGGCTTTTTCCATTCAATCCTTGCGCTTGCTGCCTTGTTCCTTGTGGTTTTTTCCGTCTTTGGCGCTTTTCTTGCAGTCTCCGCTGCCGTTGGCTACAGCTCCCATCTTCTGCTGGATGCGTTGACAGTAAAAGGCATCAGGCCTTTCTGGCCTTTCCGTTTCAGGCTTCGCGGCTTTGTCCGGGCAGGTAGTCTGTCTGAGCAGTTGGTTATGGCGCTCATTATAGGCATTTCTGCTGTTGCAGTCTTTTCAGGGCTGCGGTAATGCTGCCACTGGACACCTTTCCTGAGCACTGGACACTGGACATGCGCCCGTAGCGCTTATAAAGGGGGGCTTTCATAAGCCATGTCATGAAGTTGCCAATGGGGAGGAGGTTAAAATGAATCCGGAGAAGAAGTTTAGGGCAGGCTCAGTGTCTGCAACCGTGTGGATAAACACGAATGAGAAGGGGAGCTTTCCGAGCATTCAGCTTGGCAGGAGCTACCTTGATAAGGAGAAGAATTGGAAGGAGACCAGCTCTTTCGGTGTTAATGACGTGCCTAAGGCCATTGTTGTGCTTAATGAGGCTTACAGGTATGTTTCAATGAGGGAGAAGGAAAAGCCGATGCCGGCATTGCCTGCTTAGGCTTGCTGTTTGCAATTTTTTTTGTTTTTTTTGCTTATGGATAAAAAACTTTATAATGAGGTGTGAAACATGTCAAGGAGACAGGAAGCTATTGTTGTTGAGGAGGAAGGGGTTGTTGAAGTGGGTTCTGAGAATCATGAGTTGGAATCTATTCCGGGTGTTGGTTCTGTTACTGCGGAGAAGCTTGCCTCGTCAGGCCATGATAACCTGCTTAGCATAGCTGTTTCTTCTCCTAAGGAGCTTGTTGAGCTTGCAGGAGTTACTGAGGCTACTGCGAGGAAGATGATTCAGTTTGCGAGGGACAAGCTTGAGCTGGGTTTTGAGTCTGGTGAGGATGTTCTTAGGAAGCGTGAGGGTATTGAGAAGATTCATTCAGGCAGCCAGGCTCTTGATTCCCTTCTTGGCGGCGGTTTTGAAACTCGCGCCATTACAGAGGCGTTTGCGAGTTACGGTTCCGGCAAAACGCAGATAGGTCATGCGCTTGCTGTGAACTGTCTTAAGCAGTATCCTGATTCTTATGTTATTTTTATTGATACTGAGTCTACTTTTCGTCCTGAGAGGATTGTTCAGATGTCAAAGGCGGTTGGGCTTGAGCCTCATGATGTTTTGAAGCGCATTAAGATTGCCCGTGCTTTTAATTCTGACCATCAGGTTATATTGGCTGAGAAGGTTGATGAGCTTGTTAAGCAGGGTTTGAATGTGAAGCTTGTTGTTGTTGACTCTCTTACTGCTCATTTTCGCGCTGAATTCATTGGCAGGGGCACGCTTGCTGACAGGCAGCAGAAGATTAACAAGCACATGCATACGTTGATGCGCCTTGCCGAGCTTCACAACCTGTGCGTTTACGTTACTAATCAGGTTATGGCTCGGCCGGATGTTTTCTTCGGCGACCCTACTGAGGCTATTGGGGGGCATATTGTTGCTCACGCCTCCACTTACCGCCTTTACCTGAGGCGTGGGAAGAAGGGTAGCCGTGTTGCCAAGCTTGTTGACTCGCCTAATCTTCCTGAGGCTGAGGCTGCCTTCTTTATTGATGAGAATGGTTTGAAGGATATTTGATGGGAAGCTTGCGTTGTTCGCAATTAATTTGTAATTGCTAAAGCCAAATACAGCAATGTTTATATAAGTTAAAAAAGATTATAGCAAAAAAGAGGTGGCTTGATGGGTTTGCCTTTATTTTTGGCTGGGGTAGCATTGGCAATTGCAGTAGCCTTGGCAATTTCCTCCTTATTCGCTAAAAAAGGTAGTAAAGAAAATATAAATTCCCTAGCCACGCTTTTTATTATGCTGGAAATCTTTCTTGTTTTTTTGGCAGCGATAACAGATGACCCTGTGTTTGAAAATATACCTCCTATAGTTCAGATTGTGGCTTTGGGAGTCAGCGGTATAGCCGGTTTTTGGAAATTAATACTTGTTCCTATTTTTAACAGGTTAACCAAACTTGAGGTAGGTCAGGGCGAAATTAAGACAGACATATCTAATATAAAAACAGATGTTCATATGATTAAAGAAAGCTTAATTGGCAGAAAGAGCAGGTAATCTCAAGTTAAGTTTATAAAGGCGGATATGATGTTC
>JACPBT010000055.1 GCA_016180145.1 Candidatus Woesearchaeota archaeon
TTAGAGAGGAGTTTAAAAAAAACTTGAAAAAGAATATCCGGGTTATGAAATTGTAGCAATTGACGAAGCAGGATTCCATCTCGAAACAACTTACAAACGAATATGGTTTACTCGTGGAGAAACACCACGAGGAGCATTCTTTTGGAGCAACAAAAAACTTACGACATTCGGCGCGCTAACAAGCAGTCATGAGTTCTATTACGATTTCTATGACGCACAAAATAGTCTAACATTCATGCACTTTCTGAGAGAACTGTTCAAAACATTTGATGAGAAAAAGAAATACGTTCTCATTATGGATAATGTAGGATTTCACAAAACACAATGCGTGAAAAACCTCATTGCAGAATATTCTCCACGCATCCGCGTTGAGCACATCCCACCATACTCGCCAGAACTAAATCCGATAGAAACTTGCTTGAAAGTAACGAAAAACGCAGTAACAAACTCGCAATACTTTTCAAAAATAGACGACCTGCAAGAAGCATTAGAGACCTTCTGGATAGAACATATTTTTATGCAGAATTTTATAGGATACTTATGTCCCTAATTAGAGATGCACCCGTAATATTTATAATCAGCCAGAGTAAGCGTATTTGTGATGGATTTTAAGCGTTTTTTTGGCGAAAACAGGCACCTTGTTGTTTTGGCTGTTGCCATTGTAGTTTTCTATCTTTTTTTCTTTCATAACCGCCTTTATGGTGAGATTAACGGGAGTTTCATAAGCTATGGTTTTGTGATGGAGCAGCAGCCGTTGCCTTTTTGGAGCGCCCAGCTTTCAGGCGGTTATCCTTTGTTTTCTAATGGTGAGATTCCTGTTTTCGGCTTGTTCAATATTATCCTGTTTTTTGTAAATGATGTTGTTCTTGCGTTTGGGCTTTCCATTCTCGCGAGCATGCTTTTTGCCGGCATTGGGGCTGCCTTGCTGGCGCATGAGTTTATAGGAAACAGGTTTGCTTCTGTTTTTGCCGGGGTTGTTTTTGTGGCTACCGGCAGCTTTGCTTATGCGTTGTTTTCAGGGACTATGCCTTATCTTTATCCTCTTGCTTTTTATCCTTTGGTTTTTCTTTTTTCTTACCGTGCTGTTCATGGCAGCTTTTTCAGGAATTCTGCGTTTGCCGCGTTGTTTCTTGCTTTTGGGCTTTTGTCTGGCGGCACGATTTATTTTCTTTGGAACATTTTTGGCGTCGCTGTTTTCCTCTCTGTTTACGGCCTTTTTGCCCTGCTTAGGTTTGACCGCTCCCGTTTGTTTAAAATTTGTGCTGCTGTTGCTGTGATTTTTGTGCTTGCCGTTGGTTTTTCTGCTGTCAAGCTTCTTCCTGCTTATGAGTTTAACAAGCTTACGAACCGTGCTGATAGTGTGAGTTATGATGAATTTGTCTGGAGGCATACCCAGATTACCTTGTTTAAAATTCCGGGGGCGTTGTTTGGCACCGGTTTTGGCATGATGCGCATGGGTGTTGTTGTTTTTCTTCTTGCAGCAGCCTCTTTGCTTGCCCTGAAAAGGAAGCACGTGTTTGCTTTTGCTTTTTTGGCGGTTGTTGCATTGCTGGTTGAGGCAACGCCTCTTTCACGTCTTGTGTATGCGCTTCCCGGCTTTGATAAAATGCGCCAGATTTACAATGTGCTTGGGTTGTTTTCAGTTGCTGTTTCAGTGCTTTCTGCTGTTGGATTTGCCGGGATTCTTAGGCGTTTTAAGTCAAAAAGGCATGTCATTGGCGTGCTTATTATTGCTTTGGCAGTAGCTGAGCTTTTCGTTGTTGGTTATCACACTAATGTCTCGCCCTATGAGAAGAATTTTGGGCGGCAGCTTGGGGATAATGCCCTTCTTCTGAATATAAGTGGCGATTCTGATTATTACCGTCTCCACTTCTATGGTGAGAATTTTGTCGGGTTGTCCATTGCCAAGTATGCTGTTCCTCTTGGTATCAGAGTTATGGATTGGACTACCGGGAATGTCTGGTTTAATGATTATTCGCAGTTCACAGGCGTTGCCGGGCAGCAGAATTCTGCGAGGATGTGGGGGGTTGCTAATGTTAAGTATGTTGCTTCACGCCAGCCTCTTGACATTCCCGGCTTGGAATTTGCAGGCAGCTTTAAAGAGTGCGTTTCTTGCGACTTGAAGGCGTCTTATCTTTATAAAAACCGGTTTTTCCTTCCTGAAGCGTATACTGTTAAGAAGGCAGTTCTCGTTTTTGGCAGCTCAGTGAAGGCTGAGCAGCTTCAGTATCAGCTTCTTCTTGAGCCTTCTTTTAACCCTGTTGAAACAGCAGTTATTCTTTCTGGCAGCCTTCCAGAAAACCTTGAGCGTTTCGGGCTGGTTCTTCTTACTGAAAATCCGCAGGATTCCGGGCGTCTTGCGGCTTATGCTGCTGGAGGCGGCATTGTTGAGCCAGATGTGTTGTCCGGTAAAACAGCTGCTGATTTTGGCAGGGTTTTAAGCTATCTTAGTTCAGAAGTTCCTGTTGCGGGGCTTCCTGAAATCAATGAATACGCCCCGGGAAGGATTAAGGTAACTGCTAAAGATGACGGCTTCCTTGTGTTGAGTGAGAAATTTTACAAGTTCCGTGACTGGAAGGCGCATGTTGGCGTCTTTGAGCCGGAAAAATTCCGTTCAAACATAATCTCCACGTCAGTTTATCTTAAAAAGGGCGAGTCTGTTGTGTTTGAGTATAAGCCTGCTTCTTTCCGAATTGGTTTGGTTATCTCTGTCATTTCTGTGATTGCGGCATTTTCGCCTCTGCTGTTAATGCGGCTTAGGCGCCGCTTTAAACAACGCACTCGCTCTTGATTGGGCTTTCATCCATCCAGTTTAGTGCAAACCAGTATTCAATGTTTCCGTATGGTGTTTTTCTGTATCCGTTTGCTTCTCCGGGCAGTTTGTATCTGTCATCTTTTATTCTAACCTGAATGTATGCTGTGTAGCTGCAGTAAGACTCTTCAACTGTGCCTGTGTCGCACACTTCGTGGCGCGGGCAGAACTCTCCCTCTTCTGCAAAATCATCGTCATTGCATTTTGGCTCGTCTTTTTCAAAGTGGCAGTTTGTTGTGCAGCTTTCTCCTGTGTTGCACATGTTTTTGCATTCTTTTATGAAGCCGTTAAGCGACCATTCAAGCTTTGGGTTTTCGCTGTTGAGGTTTTCTATTTCTTTTTTTATCGCAATTTCGTCTTTTTTGTTGAGTGCTGCGCCGTTTGATGTTGTATATGAAAAGTGCGAGGCAGCGTCAATGTCTGTGCTTTCCCTGAATGAGGGCTTTATCTCGTAGCTTAATTCTGTTTTTACGGCAGTGTCGTAATTCGCCTTTTTTATTGTGATTGGCGTTTTTGCTATTCCTTTGACCTCTGTAGCCCCGTCTTTTGGTGATTGTATCAAGTCATAGCCGTCTGCTTTTGGCAGAATGCCTTTGTAGCCGGAAATTCTTTTGTTAAGCTCTTCTGAAACATAGGCAATATAACTTTTTTCAAAGTCTTTTGGTGTGCATTCTGTGTTTGTCACAATGCATTGGCTCATGCCTCCTGTTGTCGTTTTTTCTACTGTTCCTCCGCTCCATTTTTGGTAAAATGATGCGCTTCCGCATTCGCTTCCTGTTGTCGGTTGGAGTCCGTTCTGTCCGAATCGGTATAGTGCATTTTCAATTGCCTGCCGTGTTGATGCGTCAAGGTATAGCAGTGATTCGTCCGCTTCTTCGTATGTTGATAGTATTTCCACTGCCTTGTAGCCAAGCGGTTTCGGGTCTGCCCTTTTCAGGTCGTCGTAGGATGTGAATATTGCGAAGAGTATTACTATCAGCATTATTATTCCAAACACTCCAACGAGGAATATGAACAGGTCCACTGCCCCTTTTTTTGTGTTTTTCATGCTCTCGGCAGCCTCACGTTTTGTATTAATGCAGGCGCGTTGAGTTGCACCATTGCCGGGTTGTCTTCTGTTGGGATAAGCGTTACTGCGTATTTCATTGCAGCCAGGGAGACTGCATCGTAAGAGTCGCCAATGCTTCTCAGGTCGCCTGGTTTGGCTTCTGTTTTTATTGGCTCAGGGCTTTCCGGGTTGAAGCCGTCGTATTTCACGATTATTATGGGGCTTGCATACACCTCTTTGGATGTTTTTCTTGTTATTCTTTCTTCGTATTTCTGGGCAAACACAGCTCTTGTTGCAAGGTCAAATGCTGCGTTTGCTTTTTCAGGCTCGCTTCTGAAATGCCTTTCAAGCGCTGCTATGAATCCTGCGTATGTCTGCCCTTTGTAAATTTCGGGGTGTTGTTCAATCAGTTTCTTTCCATCTTTAAGCCTGAAGACTATTGTGTCAACTATTCCGTTCCATTTTAAAGCTGGCTCTCCTGACTGCATGTCTGTAAATTCCCCGTCTTCATCCATCTGCCTCATTCTCTCTATTCTTTCAAGTAGGTCGTCAGGCATTGGTGTTCTCAGGTATGTGATTAGCTGTTGTTCTACCTTTAGCTGGAGTGTCTCATCGCTACCGCTTCTTATTATGTCTGTTACATCCTTGTCATTTGTGCATCCGGGCAGTTTGAGTATTATCAGCACAATCATCAGGAACATTATGTAAAAGAGTATTGTAAATACCTTTAGCACAAAGTCTCCGAGGAGCGCTTTTTTGTTCATTTTGGCATCAGCACCACTGTTTCAAGCCTTGCGGCTTTGTTTTCAAATATGGCTGTTCTTTGTTCAGGGTAGGCGCTTATCCCTTTTCCCCCTATTTTTTCTGAGGCGAGTGCAAGCACTACCCATTCCTTTTCGTATTTGTCTTCATAGAGGTAGGCGCAGCTTATTCCTGCTGCCTTGCATGCAATATCTTTTGATTCAATTCCGTTTGTGTCTGCTTTTATTCTTGCTGCTGCCAGCCCTTCCTCATAGGCGAGCGTGTTTTCTATCCTGTCATTTTTGAAGTTCTCTGCCGAAATAAGCCCCGTGTATACCCTGCCTGTTTCAGTGTCAGCTTTTGATATCCCGTTTGGCGAGTAGTGCAGCCTTTCTGTGCTGATTATCGCCTCTGTTTCCTTTACGTCAACATTTGTTGCGGTGAATGCAAGTATTACCCCTGTGTTTGCGAGCAGAACTATGATTAGGAAGACAGCGTTTGGCACGAGCCACATTATTGTTTTTTCTGATAGTGTCATTTTTGTGTGTATTGTGCCTCTATCATTGCTTTTCCTAAGTCTGTTTTTTTGTTTATTCTTATCTTCATTGGATTTTTCAGCAGCTCATCGTATTCAGGCAGCTTTTCTTCTCCGAAGCTGTCTGTGAATTGGAAGCTTATTGCTTTGTCTGTTGCGAATCTGTAGCTGAATGTTTCGTCCTGTTTGAAGTCTTGCTCGCCGCTTACGTCAATACTGCCTTCCCGTATTCTTACGAAGAAGGGGTGTTTTGGGTTTATCGTGTATGTGTAGCCAATGTCTCCCGGTGCTGCGTAGATTGCATCCATGATAAGGGCAAGGTCTCTTGCGAGGTAGTTTTTGTATAGCGCTTCCCTGTCAAGAACGTCTTTTGCAGCGTCAAACATGCCCCATATTGCGAATGCCGCCAGTATGAAGCCGATTGCGGCAAAGACTGTTTCTGTGCTTACATGCTGGCTTTTCTTGTAGCGCATGTGCCTTAGCCCACCACCTTAAAAATTAAGGTTTTGTCCTGTTTTTCTATCTGCAGGTTTGTTATTCTGCCTTCTCCTTTTATTGCGAGCGCTCCTCCGTTTTCTGATTTTATGCTGTCGTATTCGTCAAACACCTTGCAGTCTATGACCTGCTGGCAGTTGTCCCTGCACATGCATATGCATGAGTATGATGACTTGTCGTCGCATTCAAACTCAGGCCTTATTAGTAGTTCTCCATTATCATTCTTTCCGAATCCTGCAAACTGCACGCCTTCTGCTATTCCTAAAGGGTAATTTATCGGGAATGCGTCTTCCCTTTCTGCCCTTATAAGGCTTTGCTCAAGCCTTTCCATTTCGTTTTCAGCTGCGTAGGTAACACCTCTCCCTGAATTCATAAACGGCAGAAAGCTCCCGAAAAGAATTATTACAAGAAACGCTGAAAGTGTAAAGCCCGCTGCCTCAAGTATTACCTTTGTGGATATGCCTTTTTTTCCTTTTATCATGGCTATTCACTTTATGCAGCAGTATTCTTCTTCTGCCTTGTCAAGAGTTCCCGGGCATCCGATTCCGAGAAGTGCAGTTCCTTCTGCATCGTTGCATGCCTGTAGCGTTGTGCAGTCTCCTCCTCTTGCGCTGCATTCCTTTTGCTGTTTGAAGAATGGCATGAAGTCTTCTGCTGCTCCTGTGAATATGGCTATTGTTACTGCCACCACAACAAGCACTATTGCTGCTATTGCTATCGTGCTTAGTGTCAGTCCTTCTGCTTTTTTAGGCATTTTAATCCCCGCCACCGTCTCCACCTCCTGTTGGCAAAAGCTCTTCGCAGTCGTTTACGCAGCTCCATTGCGCTTGTTTTAGTGTTTTGATTATCACATTCTTCTCATTGCACACATACCTGTTAACATAAGCGTCTGTTTTCTTGCAGTCGTAATATGGCTGTTCAGTTTCTGTATCAAACCCTTTTCTTTTCAGATATTCCTTATAGATAGCGTCAATTTCTTCAGGGCTGCAGTCGCTGAGTTTAACTCCCGAAATAATGCTGCTTTTCACCTCACACTTTGAACCCGCATTCTTCACATCTTTTGCTATTTCAATTAAGGTTTTGTAAGAGCCATCTTTGTCACGGTTTTTCGTAGCAAACTCTTCCTTATCTTTTATTATGTCGCATGCGCCTATGCCTGTTGATGCGCAATTTTCAGCCCCCCCTGTGTATGTTTCAACGTATTTCCTGTCGTATATTCCGGCTTCTTTTGCTACAGTGTCCAATATAGTGCCTGTCGCATCCTTAACTTTTACCGTGAATGTGTGTAGCCCCATTCTGCTGTTGTCCATTTCCCATTTTTCTTTTTCAGCTTCTTCTTTTGTCAGTGTTGCCCTGAGGTCTGTGTATTCCTTGTTTTTACTGTCCGTTTTTCTTGGGTATTGCTTGTATGTCTGGTATACCTCAAACGCTTCTATCCTGTCATTGTCTCC
>JACPBT010000056.1 GCA_016180145.1 Candidatus Woesearchaeota archaeon
TCTATTTAAATTTAATTGTTTCTGGGCTGTTAAGCCTTTTGGATACAACGTCTTAAAAAAATTATTTCTTTATAAGTTTGGCACTCATCCTTCCCAAAAAATCTCCAAACTGATAAGCACCATAGCAGGTAATTCCCGTATCTAAAGCAATTCGTATAACCTCTATTAAGTCTATTTCCTTTTGGTTGAATTCTTTTTTTTTCCCAAGCTTTGGAAGTTGCTGCCTTATCTCCCATCTATGAAATTCATTTTTTATAGCCATTTCTATTTCTTCCATTGTAGATTCCATTTTTACCTTGCAATTCATTGGTCTCTTTACAAACTTTCTGCCGTATATTTGCAGCTAAGTAAGCTGGATGTCCCTGCTGCAATACGGGCATCTCGCAGGTATTTTCTTTTCTGTGTTGTATGTGAATCTGTAGCTGCATTTTTGGCATTTGTATCTTATCATGTCTTTGCTTATTCTTTCTATTTCCGCTTTTGGCTCTTTTGACTGCTGCCTTGCTGCTCTTTCAAGGTATTCGTCGTCAGCGTCCCATCCTGCGGGCTTGGGCTTTTCATCAGGTTTCTGCTTGGCTTCAAGCTCTTTCTGCTTTCTCAATTCATAGTGGACGTTTGTATGCTGTTTGCCTTCCTTTACGCATTCGGGGCATACCATCATCCTGTATTGGTGGTGTAGAACGAATTGCTCGGCTGGAGCTTCCCTGCCGCATCTCCTGCATTTTGCTTTTACAGTTAGGTTCTTCATCTGCTGGTAGCCGCTTATGTTCTTATATAAAAAGATTTTTCTGGTTCTTCCTTGCAGCCATGCTGCTGAGTGCCTGTATCACGTCATTGTCTTCTTCAATAAGCGTGGTTTGGTTGTTCTGCCTGTTTCTTTCCTGAAGCCTGAGGTATTGGGCTATATGCTCTTTTTCTTCTTCAGCCATTTGCAGGTCAAGTGCTTTGCAGTATTGTTTTACAAGTGTGAGTGCTGTTCTTTTGCTTATCAGGCGTTGCATGTCTTGGAGAATTTTTGTTGGTGTTGATAAATTTTATGCATGTGCAGGCTCATTTTCCTGCCAGAATCTGTTTATTTCAGTTTTGCAAGTTCTTTTTCTGCTTTAATGATATCGTCAATGAGTTTCTTGAATTCAGGATATTTCCGGTCTTTAGCCAGCTTTCGTATATCTCCAGCCAGTATGTTCATGTCTGCTGTGATAACTTTTTCCATTCCGTTGAATGCCTGCCACATCCGGCCTAAAAGTTCTTCAACACGTTCATACTCAACATTATTCATCGTGCTTTTCTGCTTAATAGTTTCCGAAAGGTTGTATGCCGTTGGTTCTATATTTCCATCAAATCCCTTAAGGACTGATTTAAGTGCTTCAATCTGTAAGGGTATCTCCCTTAAGTTAGTGAATCCAAACTGTTGAATTGCCAGTTTGTTTTTGCTGAGATTCTCAATGAAGTGATATTCCAATTGCTGCGCTAAACCCAGATTTGCGTTAACATATCCATAGAGCGTATTAAGCCGTTCATGTAATTCCTTTGCATATTTCTCAGCGTCTTTTGGGTTGCGGGAGCCTATGGCTCTTCCCCATTTTTCAAAACTCTCCTGCGCTTTTGCTTTGAGCGAGCTTATGTTCTGAACAAAGAATTGCATATATGCCTTCTTGAACAGGCTTATTTATATATTTTTTGGAATTGCGTTAATGGTTTCAGCTTTTAAGAGTGTCCACTCTCGGGCTGTTCCCTGTAATCAGGTATTCCATCAGCAGCAGCGTTTCTTCACGGCTTCTGCCTGTAATGTGGACTGCAAGCCCTTTCTGCAGGTGTGTTGATGTGAAAAGCGCCCCGATTGTAGGGAAAAGTTCGTCAAGCTCCTCTTCAAGGTTTTTTGCATCTGCCGAATTTCCTGGTCTGATTTGCCCTGACACTGCTGCCAGCGCGCTATGCTTTTTTCTGAATTGCTGTGTTAAGTGTTCCGGCTTTGCAATCTGTTCTTCGGTTATCCAACGTGCCGGCCAGTATCCTGGCATGTGTGTTGGCGTGAATTTCAGCCCGAAGGCAAATGCAAAGGCAGCGTCCACTGCCAAAGTCATGGCCGTGAAGATAAGTGCAGGCACAGGTCTCTCTATTCTCACTGCAAGATATCCTATAACAAGAACATCGCTGATAAAGCTCCAGCAGCTGTTTGCTTTTTCATTAACATAGTCTTTCACTGCTTCAGGACGCCTGTTTCTAGGGTTTATTCTGAAGTCAATTTCTGAGTCAGACATTTCGTATGTGTAGCCATGTGCCATGTGGTGAATAAAGTCTGGTTTTTCAGATGGTATGGTTTCTTTTGCAAGCACCTCAAGCCTTTTTGCCAGTGTCCTGAACAGCCCGTAGCTTTCGCTGTTTTCCCTGAATCGGGCAGGGTAAATAACCCCTGTTGTTTTTCCGTCTTCTGTCGCAAGCCTTGCAACAAGGTTGCCGGATTGCCTGTATTGCTCATAGCTCTGCCTTCCGTCACTTATTCTTACTCCATCTCCAAGATTTGTTTCAAGAGTTTCTACCTTATATGTGCCCATATGAACTGGCTAAAAGAAGCTGATTTATAAATATTTTCTGTTTGTAATGACTTTAAAGTAGCATCTTATCCCGCAAACGCCTTAGACCTGTTTCTTGTGAAGCTGTTTCATGTATTTGCTTTCTATGAATGTGTATTGCCTGAGTTCCTTTAGCATTTTCTCAACATCAAAAAGTATCCAGCTGTCTCCGTGCTTGTGCTGCCATATCGCCTCATCTATGATATATTGCCAGTCAAGTTTTTTCTCTTTTTCAACTATTGTGCGTATATCGTCAAAGTCGTTTTGTCTCTCAGTAACGGCTTTTAGAAGTATTATATGCTCTTTTCTTAGGACGTTAACTTGCAGATTGTGTTCGCCTCTGAACTCGTGAAGTGCATAAATATTTTCTTTCATTCGTGGGCTTATCAGTGTCTTGAACACCTTGCGCACAAAAAGGTCAAACCTGATGTCATGCCTGCAATACATCAGCGGCTTATGTTTATCTCTGAGCTTTTCAGGGACATAAATTTTAAATGTGCTTGTTTCGGCAAATCCGAGCTTTTCTATTGCTCTTATGAATTCTGCCCGTTCTTTTTCTTCCTCAAACAGTAAGTCTATATCTTTCGTTTCATCTTTATACCCGTAGAACATCATCGCATTCCCGCCGAAAGCCCAGCATGCTGTGTCTTTCTCTATAGTGTTGCCTATCAGCTTTAAAAGTTCTATCCGGTCATCATAGTTTATCATCCTGTAATCATCCTCTCCAAATCACCTCTACGGAATGGTATGGCGACTTTCCACTTTTCCTCAACAGGGAAAAACTCCGGCTCCTTTGTCTGATAGTTCTTTATGAGAAACTGCTTTTTTGCAGTATAAGGCGCTTTGTACAGCCTCATGCTTGCCAGTATGACGCGGAAGCTTTGTGTCTGTATTGCATCAACGAGCGCCTCCTCAGGCCCGTATTTGCCATGCACCTGATGGTCATACCATGGCGCGAGCTTCATTGGCGAGTATTTGTTGATTATGTCAAACATTCCGGGGCTGCGTGGCCTTTGTTTTCTCATTGTTATCTTGTATAGCCGTGGCTGCTTTCCTCCGCCGCTGACTGTAACATAGCCCTCTTTTTTTAGCCTGCTGAGGAGGTTGAGTGTTGACTGTCTTGTCAGTCCTGACACTCTTGCCGCAGTCTCCGCAGTATGCAGCCCTTCCAGCTTCCGCAGCCTTTCATCATCATCCATGAAGATTATCTATCAGAAGTAATATTTAAAGTTTACTATTTTTAGGTTATCCATTCAAACCATTTACGACAGCAGCAACTTCCTTCACGGAACATATTTCAAAATCCGCGCCTGAGGCTTTTATCTGTTTTGTTGCGCCGTATTTTGCGAAAATAGTTTTGATGCCAAGCTTCTTGGCTCCTACAATATCGCGGTCAGGCCAGTCTCCTACCATAATGCATTCATTTGGCCTGAGCCTCAGCATCCTGAGCGCTTTTTTGAATGGCAGTCCTGTGTGTTTGAAATTTCCTGTATCTTCAAAGCACACAACAGCATCAAAAAAGTTGTGTATTCCCATCTCAACAAGCCTCAGCCACGCTCTCATTCTCGGCGCATCGGAAACAATGGCGAGTTTCAATCCCTGCCTTCTGAGCTGTTTCAGTGATGGAACAACATCACTATACGGCTGGAGTATGCCTGCCTGCATTTTCCTGTATGCAACTATGCCCTCTGCGAGTATTTTATAGTCCAGCCTTCCCATTGCTGCTCTGAGGAATTTCTGGAATATCTTCTGGTGTTCTATGCCGTGCTGCCTGTAAAGCGTGTATAGTATTTCTTCTGCTTTCTTTTTGTTTACTTTCACTCCGGCTGCAAGCATTGCATCTATTGCTGCGTTCACGCTTGTCTTTTTTACCTTCATAAAGTCTATTAAGGTATTGTCCAAATCAAATAAGACTGCTTTTATCATTGTGCCGAGGCTTGTTTAACTGCTTAATATTCTTTGCTGTTGCTGCCGGAAGGGTTACGGGCAGCAGGCTTTATGGTTTATAAGGTTCTTCTTCCTCTTTTGTCCAGAACATGGCTTCCTCAAGCGCTTCAGTCACATAGCCGTCTGGCAGTTTCATGACGTGGTGCAGGCTGTATTCATGCCCAAGCGTTTTGTGCAGTTGTTCTATGTCCTGCCTGAGCAGCTTTTCGTTTATCATTTCCACTGTTGTCATTGGTATATACATTCCATACACTCCCCTGCCGAGGTCTGCCCAGAAGAAGTTGTGCATTGGTGGCAGGTTTTCTATTCTGCTTCTGTTTGGGTAGAAGCCGTATAGCTTTGTTTTTCCTGCGCTATGGCGGTATGGCTGCATCAGCCTCTGTCCCTGCATTACCTGTTCTTGTGTGATTTCTCCGTTGCTTATTTTGTTGAACAGTTCAAGGGCTGATTCGCTGTTGTTTTTTACGAAGTTGAATGCTGTGTCGTGCAGCCCGTTTTGTGCCGGCTCAAGCATTGAGGCATTTATGCTGCCTTTTAGCCCGGCTATGTCTTCTTCAAAAATTGTTTTTGCCCATGCTGCCTCAAATGCGAATGCCTTTGCCTCCTCCTCTTCTGCTGTTCGTGCCGGTTTTTTTATTACGTGCCCGAGTTCATGCCCTATTGTCAGCATTACCTCGTCCATGCTTCCTGCTGTGGCAAATATCTCTCTTGTGGAGTGTATTGATAGCCCTGCAACTGAATTGTTCAGGAACGCCATGTTTTTTCTTATCAGCTCTTCCCTTGCTGCAACGGTTATTGTTATGTCACAAGGCAGTTCCTGCCCTGTTGTTTTGCGGAATGCCTCTTTTACCGGCTGTTCCACTTCTGCTGCCTGCCCTATGAATGGTGTTGGCGCCCTCGCGGGGTTGAGGAATATTGCGGGCTGTGTTTCTGCTGCTGAGTTTGCATATCCTGAAGAGTATCCTGTGCCTGCATATGTTGGCTGCTGCATTGGCTGTGTTGCATACTCGCAGACAATCCTTTCAAGTCCTGAACTGTCATAGCTTTGGATTGAGTATCCCTGTCCCACACCCTTGCGTGTGTTTCCTTTTCGTCTCCGTTCAGCGATAGATTTTTAAATATGTATTCGCAGGTAATGGTGTAAAAAGGGGTAAAATGGAGTTTAATATTGAAAAGAAGGCAAATCCGAACATCAGGAGCTATAGCAATGACGAGCTTTCTCTTGCTTATGACTTTGCGAAGAAGGTTCATAAGGAATTCGGTGACATGGTTAAGGCTCTTGTGCTTTTTGGCAGCACTGCGCGGCATAAAGCCACTAAGCAGGGCGACATTGACATTCTTATCGTTTTTGATGATGTTACAATTAATCTGACTCCTGAGATTGTCAGCACTTACAGGATTATTGTTGAGAAGGTTATAGTTGAGACTTCCACGAGGCTTCATGTGACTACAGTCAAGCTTACCACATTCTGGGAGTATGTCAGGTCAGGCGACCCCATTGGCATGAATATCCTGAGGGATGGTGTTGCCTTGCTGGACACGGGCTTTTTTGACCCTTTGCATGCCTTGCTTGTCAGGGGCAGGATTAGGCCTAGCCCTGAGGCTGTTTGGTCTTATTTTGCGAGGGCTCCGCGCACGATTCATAATTCAAAGTGGCATGTTCTTCAGGCGGTTATTGACCTTTATTGGGCTGTAATTGATGCCGCCCATGCTGCGCTTATGAAGGTTGGCGAGGTTCCCCCGAGCCCTGAGCATGTGGCTGACATTCTTGAGGCTAAGCTTGTTAAGCCTAAGCTGCTTGAGAAGAGGCACTGTGATACTTTGCGGAAGTTTTACACCCTGCAGAAGCAGATTCTTTACAGGCAGATTCGTGAGATTCCGGGCAGCCAGTATGACTCTTATCTTAAGGATGCGCAGTCTTTTCTCTCAGGAATTGATGAGTTCATAAATAAAAAGTGAAGAAAAAAAGGCGAAACAGGTATCCGCTTAAGTCCTGCCAAGGGTTATAACTGCTGTTTAGCATAGCTTATTATTAAATTTTTCCTTTTGCGTTTGAAATATTTTCAGTTTTAGCGCGATTTTTTCAAAATTTTGGTTTATTTATGAAAAAATTTCGGAAAGTTCTTAATTATTTACGACTCAGCTGAAAAGTTTTCAGAATTAGGAGGAATAAGCTTATTAGAATGATTGAAAGCTTATGATAGTGCGGCGTGGATGCGAAACGGTGTTCGCGCCTGCCCGATAAGCAGGTTGTCCTGCCAAGGGCTATCCGGGTTCAAAACCTTTGCAGCTGAGAATCCCGGCCACGCCGTATAGTTTAGCTGGGACAACTCTTTAGACCACAGAGTCATCCATAGCAGCAGTTTGTTTGCTGGTTGTTAAAAATATAAAAGAAAAAAAAGCTGCTCACTTCCTGAGCAGCTTTATGAGCGCGAGTGCGCCTCCTCCCAGAACGACAACGTAGCCGAGTATCAGCAGTGCCATGAATGCGCTGCTGTCAAGGAAGCTTTCCTTTTCAGGTGTTGCCGTGACAGCGCCTGTTATTGGCGGCTGCTGGGTTGTTGTGGTTGTTGGCGTTGTTGGTTGCGTCACTGTTGTTGGCGGCGTTGGCACAACTACTACGTCAGGGACAGAAGGTTCCTGCGGCTTTGCAGGTTCCTGTGGCTTGACGCATGCCTCTTTCTTGATTATTTCTGCGTCTGTGTCGCTTTTCTTGCCGACATCGTAGTATGTTTCTATTGTTACCCTGTATGAGCCTGGCACAAGTGATTCAGGCACAGGTATTGCAAACCTTTGCGTGTTCTCATCGTTCTCGTCAAGTGTTCCTATCTCAAGGTTGCTTTGGTAGTTTGCAATCTCTGGCGAGAATACCCTGAGGAATACGTCATCCTCCTTGTTTCTTCCCGTATTCTTTATCTGAACGGTAAGTTCTGTTGCCTCCTGGCAGCTGATTGTTTCTGAGGACAGGCTTGTTGACTGCACAGATATTTCGTGGTCTTCCCTCTCTATGTCAAGGTCTACTTCCCACTTTTCTCCGTATATTGCGCCATTCTCATCTATGCCTTCAAGTGTTATTTCAAGTGGTTCTCTGCCCTTCCTTGCGTCATCCTCAACCGTAAATTCTAACTGTATTGTTTCTGTGTCTTCAGGGCCGAGGTCGTCTATGTTCTCGTTCTCGTCAACATCAAGGTCCTTGTCATCTCCTGTGCTGAGGGCTGTAATTTCTATGTCCTCTATGCTGACTTCGTCATCATCCTTGAACTTGTTTTCCACTTCAAGCTCAACGGTTATGCTCATTCCGGGCTTTATTGTGTCAACTGTCTTGCCGTTGCTGAGCTTCTCTGACTTTCCGTTGAATTGTATTGTTGATGTTTTTATCTGAAGGTTGTTTCTTGCCTGCATTGTTACTGCGCTTGTTATAGGGGCTATGGCTGTTCCATCTGCCTTTGTTGCTGTAAATATAAGTTGTGCAACATTAAATGCTGCTGCCTTGAGTGTGCTGTCAACTGCATCAAGGTTCTCAGGCACTCTTAATGTTACTGTCGCATCAACTGACGCGCCTGGCAGAAGCTCTGCCACGGTTGCAGGCAGTGTCACGCCAAAGCTGTTCTGGTTTGCAAATGCGTTGGCGTATTTGCCTGTTCCTGTTATCTTTGAGAATTTGATATTCTTTATTGTTTCTCCGCCTTTGTTTGTGAGTGTTACTGTTCCTGTAAGATTCTTGTTTCTGTCTTTTTCATCAGTTGCCCTTGGATTGCTTCGCTCTGTCTTGCTGTCTCCAAGCTTCAGGTTTGTAACGGTAAGCAGTGGCGGAACATCGTTTACTGTTATCTTGAAGTTCTTTGCGTCGCTTGAATCGCCATCGTTTGCGGATACTCTTATAAAGTATGCTCCTGCCTGCGTGAAGTCCGGCGTCCAGTTGAACTGGGCTGTTGTTTTTGTGGCATTGGTGATGTTTGCCGTTGTAGTTCCTACGGTTATCTCTGAGAATCCTGCTGCGTTTGGTACTGAAAGAGTGCATGCTGTGTCTGCGATGCTTAAAGCCTTGCACATTTTGAATGTTACGGGGGTCTCTGCGGATGCGCTGTCTGCAGCAGATGATATAATTGTAAATGCCAGAAGTTCTCCTTCATTGACGACTTTTTCATCAATTAGTGTCAGTGTTGGATCTGCAGCGAAAGCTGAAACAGCTGCCGCCACGATTGTCAACAGAAATACTATGCCGAATGCTATTCCTTTCATTGATACCAACCCCCAAATTTATTTATTATAAAGTTACTATTCAAATTCGTTTCTTTAAAGTAGTATATAAAGTTTTTGTTTGTGTGGTAGCGGACATAAGTAATCGGACATCGCTGAGATGTTTAAAACAGCGCCTGTGGTGTATCAAGTTCCGGCTTGTCGTTCAGGATTGGTTGTTCTTCTTTTGGCGGTATATGCGTTCTGCGTCTTCTTCCATGAGTTCCTTCAGGTTCTGCTCAGGCTCGTCTTTCACTGCTTCAAGTTCCTCTATGTTTGGCAGCTTTCCGTTGTTTTCCGGTTCTGTTTTCTTCTCTTCCGGTATTTTGAGTATTTCCCTTGCGCGTTTCAGTGCTTCGGGCATGCTGTGGCATAGCGCGCTGTTAACGAGTGTTTTTGCAAGCTTTTGAAGCTGCTCTTCCTGCTGTTGGGGTGTCATTTGTTCACTTGCCTCTGCCCTTTTGATTGGGCTTTATTTTTGTCCGAAGTAGAATATCTTTTCTATTGATATGTCGTCCTGCTTTACTTCCCTGTTGTCGTCTTCGTGTTTTTTTAGTTGTGTCTGTTGCTGCACGGTTGCAGTTGCCGGCCTGCTGTTAATAGTCTCTATTTTCCTCGCTAGTTCTGCCATGCCCGCTTTCAGTTCTGATTTCAGTTGTTCGTGTGCGTTTTTGAGGAGCATTATTTCTGAGTTCATGACTGCTACCGTGTTGTTTAGGTTTCTTATTTCATGGTTTTCAAGCTGGGCTGTTTCCTGCTTTGCCTTTTCTTTTACTCCTTCTTTGCCGAGTATCATTTCTTCTGCGCGGCTTGTTGCTTCTTCCCATGTCTCCGCAATGTGGTGCGTCATCAGCTCTTTTGAGAGGCGGTTTACTTTTTGTGTTTCTTCAAGGTTCATTTGCTTATTTCCTCTATCACATTGTCGCTTGCTGCGAATATGCCTGCTGCCATCAGCAGCCCGGATATTATCAGTGGGATGTGGTAAAGCTCCATCCCGAATCTCAGGTTTGCTGTTTCTGCCAAAACTGTTATTGTGAGCGCCCTTGCGGTTATATTAAAGAGGGGTGCTATTCCGATTTCTCCAAACCTGAATCTTGTTGCCACAAAGGCTATTGCTGTTATTGCAGTTGCCGCTATCAGGTATTTGGCAAGCACTATTAAATATGTTATTGCAAGGATGTATGGGGTTAGCAGCCATGCTGTCATGGCGCCTGCCTTTGCCAGCCACTCCCTGCTTTCTGGCTCTTTGAACGAAACCAGTTGCTTTTGTCCGCTGCTTATTAGGCACAGTTGCGAAAACAGCAGGCATGCCTTTGGTTTTGCCCTGATGCCATCTGTGGTTATTGCTACTTTATATTTTTTTCCTGTTTCCGCTGATGCTGTTGTGTTTATTAGTATTCCTTTATATATTATGGGCTGTGTTGTTTCAAAGTTTATTTTCAGTTCTATGCTGCTGAATTTTGAGAGCTGTTCTTTTGCGGCTGATGGCGCATTATATAATAATGGGGCGCTTGCGGCTGCAAGTATAAGAACTGCAAGAAGCGTTATGGCTGCCATGTATCTGACAGTGCTCTGGAAGCTTGATGCTGCCCGTGATTTGTAGCTTAGCGGGTTTAGCGTGTTTGCCGCTGTGAGTAGCAGCTTTGCTATTCCTTTTGCCTTTTTTGCATGTCTTATGTGTTTTAGCATTTTGTCCTTATGGTATGCATGGCGTGTCAGGGTCTATCGCGCATACCTCCTGCATCAGCTGGTCGCATTCTGCTGCGTGCGGGTCAGCGTCTCCTGAATATATGTAGTCTGTCGGAACCTCTGAGCCTGTGAGGTTGTATGATGATGCGTGGTAGCTGTCAAGCGTGAGATTGTAGAATTTCTGCCCTGCTGTTGTCTTTGACACGCAGCTCACTTTCCATAGCGCTCCTGCTGTTTCCGGCGGGCATCTTGCGCCGAGGAAGCACCAGTCTGCATAGGCTCTCGCTTCTCCTGATGTTCCTCCGTTTCCGTCTGCGTCAAACAGCTTTGGCAGGGATGTTGGGTTGATGAGGCTTTCTATTCCGCAGCACGCAGATGCCTTCTCGCTTAGTGTGAACCTGTTAAGGAAGCTCGGAGCTTGTTCATCATGTTTGTATCTGCGTGAGTCTGCAAGCCTGAAGACGCTTGAAACATTCCATGATGTAATGTTGCTCTCATTTATTTTGTTTGTATAAAACTCGCCTGCCGCAAGTTGTGCCGCGCCTCTTGTTTTGACAGAATACATTGGGTCTTCTATGCCTCCTATGCCGAATATTGCTGTTATGTTGTCGGTGCCGTTCCACCATGCGATATCTGCGTTTACAGAGTAGTTTATGGTTATATTAACGCCAACCTGAAACGGGCCTGTTTCATCGTTCTGGAACAGTCTTACATCAAATTTCCCGTAGTCCTTTGATATGTTGGTTTCAAGCTGAAGGGTGTCTTTCGCTGCCTTTTCAACATCTCTTATCCTTTGTGTGAGGTTGCTCTTCTTCATCAGCGTGATGCTTCCTGATGTGCATCCCTCATAGCCTGGCTGCAAGCCGCATATGCATTCCTCAACTGTCTGGTGCGAGCCTGGGCTGCATTCTACCGTGCCGTTCATCAGCATCTCTGAGAATGCCTTTGACAGCTCCGTCTCGTCTGCAAAAAGGCTTCCTCTCACTTTAACGTATTCTGAGAGGGAGTTTAGTGCGCTGTATGATGAAGTGCTGAGCGCTGTTGGCATGTATGCTGCTCTCAGGGTTTCTGAAAAGCCGTTTGCAGTGTCTATCCTGCTCTGTGCTGATGACAGCCGGTCTTTGTAGACGAGCTGGCTTTTTGGCGTTGATGCTGCAACTATGACTGCAACTATAAGCATTGCTATTATGGTGAAGAATACGCCTTTTTTGCATTTCATAAGCTTCATTCCCATACTCTCACCTCTGCTGTTACAGGCCCCCAGAATTCCTGTGTCCTGTTCAGGGCTCCGAATGCTATTTGCTTGCTTGAAACCAGAATCCTGCTCTCATTTTCTCCTGAGCCTCTCGTATAAACCACATCTCCGTCTATTATTACTTCAAAGCTGTATTGGGGCGGTATCGTGCCGCCTGTTACGCTTTCCAGAAGCTCTGCTGAGAGGTTCGAGAACTGTTCAGGCTTGTAGCCAACGCCCGGCCTTGAGTCAAAATACTGCTTGAATTCGTAAGCCTGCTGAAGCACTGTATTGTCCTTGTTTGTTATGTTTCCGTTGCCTGTCTGCCTTAGCACAAACCCGTTGTTAACTTCGCTTATCCTTGTCTCGGCGAAAGTGTTTAGCAGCTCCTGCGAAAGCGCTTCAGGCTGGATGGACGAATGGCCGAACGAGTGGAACGCAAGTGCGAGGATAAGCCCTGCTGCAATCACGAAAAGCGCTATGAACGCGTCTATGGTGTAGTATTGCCCTCTTTTCTCCATACCTGCATTATCTTTTCCGCCCTTTTAAAGATTTCTGAAAAGTGATGATTTCAAGTTAAGTGGGAAATTGCTTTGCAGTTGCTATGGCTGCCTGCCGAGCAGGGGCGAAGGCAGACCACGAACCGCAGTGAGGCTGCCTCTGCGTGTCTCCGTAGTCGTAGTTTCTGCTGCGAGCAGTTATACTATCCCGCATAACTTGACTTCCATGAGAATTCTTTGTGCTTAACCTTGTTTTGCTTGCCTCCTTAATAAAATTTTATATACTCCTTTGCTATAATGGTTTCTAGGACGACATACATCC
>JACPBT010000043.1 GCA_016180145.1 Candidatus Woesearchaeota archaeon
AAAGGAAAAGTCATAACAACAGAAGTAATACCCGAACTTGTAACATTCGCAAGGCAGAACCTCCAAAAAGCAGGCATAACAAACGCAAAGGTTTACGAAGAAGACGGCTCAAAAGGGCTGAAAGAAGAAGCGCCATTTGACAGGGCAATAATAACAGCAGCCTGCAAAGAAATACCAAAACCAGTCCTTGAACAGCTAAAACCTGAAGGAATAGTGGTAGCCCCTATAGGAAACGCACAGGAACAATCACTCGTAAAAGGCACAAAAGACAAAAACGGCAGGCTGCAGATAGAAGTCATAGGACCATTCGTATTCACACCAATGTATGGAAAATACGGGTTTGAAACATGACAAGCAAAAAGCTTTTTAAAACCAAGAAACAAAAAAGGGCTATGCTACAAAAAGACGTAGAGAGAAAGCCCCTTATTTTACCATTAAAACATAAGGGCGAAAATCTTGAACAAATTACAGAGAGAACTCCGCATGTAAAAGAAACCCCAAAAGAGAACCATCCTATAAGCAGGCGGGCTATGACGGCACAGAAGCCACATGAACAAGAATACCAGCACAGCAACAAGACGCCAAACACAAAATACCAAATTACACCAACAGCCAACGAAGCACATACACAAAGAACAAAACAGAACTGGGCATATGGCATTGAATCGGTTGTTGAAAAAGGGCTGCACGCAATAAACTCATTCACACACCCACTCTCCCCAACAGAAAGAATAGAAGGCATAGCAAAAAAAGTAAAACAACTATACCACAAGACAACAGAATACGCCAAATCATTCTTCCAGCCACCCCAAGACAAAACATATAAATACCAGTAAAAAAGAGAGAAAGCAAGTCACTGATACTCTGCAAAATCCTCTTCCTTAACCACTGCCAACTCAAGAACTCCTTTAAGCGTTCCTACCTTAAGCTCTTTGTGAAGAGGAACAACAGTGCCAACGGAACCGTTATCACCATCCTTACGAAGAATAACATGACTACCCTTCTGACGCACTGCCGTAAAGCCGAACTTGTTGCAAAGAATCTTTATGCACTCGTTGCCAGAAATTTTCTTAAGCTTTCGCAACCTCAGCCACCTCAAAAGTGGTGAGAAGCGGGCGGGCTTTTTCAGTCATCGGAAACTCCTCTAAATAAAGCTCGGTAGCCTCCCTGAGATTTGCAATAGCCTCATCAATGCTGGAACCCTGACTAACAGTCCCTACCTCAGGGCATTTTGCAACATAAGCGTCCTCTTCCTTCTGAATAATAGCTGTAAAAGATTTCATAATACCATTGAATTAAGCTACATATTTAAATATTGCGACTAAAAACACCAAACCAGCCCAAGACAAAACATATAAATACCAGTAAAAAAGAGGAAGAAGCATGGGAAAAAAGGGGGAGAAGGCAGGCAAAAAAGAGAATAAAGCCAAGACTCCTGAATCCAAAAGACAAACCGTAGCACACAACAAGACACTGCTCCTACCAAAGCAACCAGCCCTGCCCGAACTGCCGGCACCAGAGAAAAAAATCAAGCCAAAACTCAGATGGCTGCCATTCCTCAGAAAAAAGGAAAAGGCAAAAGAAACACCAGCCATCCCCGAAAAGATTACTGAAGCAGAACCCGAATTCCTCAAGGAAATAGATACAGGACAACAACAAAAAACAACCGCAGAACCGGAACTCTCACTCTGGCTCAACGACGGAAGAATAATAAAAAGCATTTCTGAACTCAGGCAGGCACTTAAAACAATCACAAACAAAACATACGCCCAGCACCAGGAGAAAAACGACATAAGCGACTGGGTAAGAGACATAATAGGAAACGCACAACTCGCAACAGAGCTTGCAACAGCAAAAAACAGGAAAGAAGCCCTCAAAATAATAGAAAAAAGCGAGGGCAGACAGAAGCAAAAAACAGAGCCGAAAAAAGAAACAAACGAAATACAACAGGCAATAGAAAGCCTGAAACGCCAAAAAACAAAAGAAGAAACAACAGAAGAAAGAGAAAAAAAGCTGAGAGAACAGGAAAGACTCCTTGAAATGGAAGAAGAACACCTGAACAAGAAAAGAATAGAACTCGCAAACAAACGCTACAGTCTCCTAAAGGAAACAGGGGAGCTTGAAAAGGAAAAATTTGAAAAGCTTATGTCAGGACACAGAAAAAGCTTCATCAACCCGGAAAAAACAGGACTCAAAAACCTTGAACTAAACCAGGAATACACAACAGAAAAAATAAAGCAAATGATAGAAGAAACAAAAAAAAGCCTTGAAGAAGGACAAAACCACGAAACACAAAACAAAATAGCAGAAATAAGAGAAGCAATACTCACAGCACCACTAACAGAAAAAGAAAGCAAAAAACTTGAATACGAAATCCTTGAACTGGAAGCGGATGCGAAACTCGCGGCGTTAAACTAAACATTACCTGCCAACAGTTATCACTCCACTATTCTCATCAACCACAAAACACTTACCCAAAAACTTCTCAATAGTGTAGATGCCAGCAAGGCAGTGAGGAGTGAGTTCAGGAACCATAAAACTACCACCAGCCAGCGCAAGAAACGGAAGCAGCTGGTCAGCAAGATGCCTGTCAACAGGGGCTTTTGAACTAAGCTCCTGCAACAGGCCTGAAGCAGCCTCCCTGCCGACATCCTCAGCACGCTTACCGCGCCCGCCAAGCCGGCTGCTGCCGAGAATAACAGGGTTGACATGAGAAGTGTCCGAGCCATCAGAAAAAACAGCCCACAGAACAATAACAGAGCCTGTTGACACTGATTCAGAATAACTGCTGCTTATGCTTACAGGCACCTTCAATGAGGAAAGAGACATCCCAGCAGCAGCTGCCTGACGCTCAGCAACCCCTGCCTTCTGCAAATCTGCCGAAGCAACAGAAGAACCCTTAACGTGCAGCAATTTCCCCTGCGCAGGCAAATTAACCATAACAGCAGGATTTGCGCGCAAACCCTTCAAAAAATCAGAGAAGCTGCCATAATCACCGAGAGAAAACTTTGACGCACAGGAAAACTCAACCCTACCACCACCGGCAGGAACAAAGCCGCGCCTGAGAACATCAAACCCAACCTTACTGCAAAACTTCCTAAGATGAGGAAGAAGCACATTGCCAAAGTAATCAGAAGGCGGACTGAAAGGAACATCAGTGCCGCCTGAAACCTTAACCCTTAACGCCTTACCGCCAAAAATAACAGGCAGCAAAAGGGACTGCAACAGCAGAGTTACAGAGCCGGCAGTGCCAATATCAACAGACAAAGTGCGGGATTTCATACTTCTCGGATAAAATTTAAGAGCGGAAGAAGAAACTTCAGCACCCTCAAAGCTGCCATCGCACAACTCAGCAACAGCCTTAACGCATGAAAGATGCTGAGGACGCAAACCCGGACTCGGCCTGTCCCTGCGAATATTAACCGCCTCAAACGCCTGCCCGGTAAGAGCAGACAAACCAAGAGCAGTCCTCAAAATCTGACCCCCGCCCTCATGATAAGAGCCGTCAACTTCAATCATAACAAAAAGAGCAGCTTAACAATTTAAAATGGTTTCTGAATAAGGCAAGCTGCAACGATTACTGGCAGCAACGGCTACAACCGCCAAAAAAACAACCTTTAAATAGGGAAAAAACAGGATAATAAATAATGATAACATACCTCGTCTTCAGCGAGGGAAGAGTAAAAAGAGGGAAAAACCTCAACTACCCGCTGCCCACAAAGGACAGCTACATGTTCATATTCCTTACAAGGCCGACAGAGCAAGAAACAAAAAAGGTAGTTGAAGACTTCCACCTTAACCCTGAGCCGCTAAACACATACCACAAGGCAACCCACTCAAGGAGATACATAACAAAGCCATTCCAATTCGTAATGAGAACAACATTCCTTGAGAACGGAACGATAGGATATGCGAACATACTCTTCGTCCTCATGAACAGGGTGCTCGTAGTATCAACCTCAAGGCCCTCAGAATTCTATGATGCAATAGTTGAGGACATAGCAAGAACATTCATCAAAACAAAAGTAAGAAGCGTTGGGCATATACTATACAACTTCCTTCAGGAAGATGTTGACGAAAATTACGAAGTGCTGGGAAAGCTTGAACAGAAAATAAAAAATGTTGAAACAAGGGCATCCCAGATAAGGCAAAAGGAAATAAGCGTCAGGGTAGATGACATACTCGCACTAAAAAGCCAGCTATTCAGGCTAAGCAGGCAATTCTGGGCGACAACAAGAGTCATATCACTGATAAGAATAGGAGTCGCACAGATAGACATTGACAGGGAAAGCGAAAGAATGCTCGGAGACGTGCACGAAACATTCCTCCACCAGATAGACGTAGCAGCAGCACTCAAAGAAATGGTAAGCGACGCACTAACAGTTTACCAGGCAGCACTCTCCAACATCTCAGCAATGACCTCCAATGAACTGAACATAGTAGTAAAGAAGCTCACGTCATACGGCGCGCTGCTCCTCATACCAACAGTAATAGCCAGCATATACGGAATGAATGTAAACCTGCCATTCGCACACTGGCAATACGGCTTCTACGTAATAGCAGGAGTAATGACAGCACTGACAGCACTGGCATTCCTACGATTCATGAAAAATGACTGGCTATAAGCACCTTATAATCGGACTGGACCCAGGGACAACAACAGCATACGCAATACTTGACATAAACGGCAGACTGATAACAGTAAAATCGGCAAAGGAACTGAAACTGGACACAATAATAAAAGAAACCATACGCTACGGAAAACCGCTAATAATAGGAACAGACAGGAAAAAATGCCCGAACATGATAAGCAAATACGCAGCAAAAACAGGAGCAGTGAAATCCATACCGGCCTACGACCTGAGCGAAACTGAAAAAAACCACCTGACAAAAGGCAGGGCTACAAGAAATGCGCACGAGAAAGACGCGCTCGCAGCAGCAATAACCGCACACAAGCAGTATGAGCCGCTCCTCAAAAGAGTGGACAAGCTGCTAAAAAAAGAGCGCAAAGAAGAAGATTCTGAAAAGGTCAAAGGGCTTGTAATAACAAACAGGATAAGCATAAAAAAAGCGCTGGAATCTATCAACAAAGTAAATTAACCGCGCCTCACTCCTTTTTTTCAAATATCTTATCAGCTTAAAAAAATCGCAATTAAATCTTCAGTAGAATAAACCTGCACGACATCTTGTTTTTCTTTTAAATCGCCATCATTACTCCACAAAACACATCCCAATTTGAGAGCAAGAGCCAAATAAGGCACATCTTTTGCATCCGGAGAAATCTTTTCTGCTTTTTCAATGAAAGGGTAAATGTCTTCTTTGGGGATTAGAGTCACATTGCGCTCAAATAAACCAAGAAGTTCGTTAAAATCTTCTTCTGTCCGTTTTGTCTTTTGTTTGAGATATTCTTTGTATTTTCTAAACTCTTCAAAGATGAACTCCGGGGCATAAAGACTATTCTTAAACAGGATATCGGAAGTTACACTTTCTTTTAGCAAAGCTGCAAAAAGGATATTTGAGTCTATTACCAACTCCATGATTAAGCCTTCTTGTATCGTTTAGCCAGATTTTTGTTTAATTCACGACCAAGTCTGAGCGTATCTTCTTCAGTCAGATTACTGTCTGACTTAAATTTTTTTAAAAATTCCAAATCCCTTATTCTCTGAATAAATGCCTGCCTGGCCACCTCAGACCAGTTCAGCTCCGGGAACTTTTCCATCTTATCCTTTAGTTCTGATGGAACTGCCAAAGTCATAGTTGTCATGCTATCAGCCTCCATTAATGTTTAAATATGTGCAATATGTTTAAATATATAAAACTTGTGTTTAGCCCAGCCTGTCCATTTGCAACTTTGCACTAAAGAACTCAACGCCTGTAAGTGCCAACAAGAACTGACTCTGCAAGCACATGCCCATTCATGGCAGCAACAACATCACCCTTTTTAGCTGAAGAGCCAAGACTAAGCACAGTATCAAGGGCTGACAGCCTAAACCGGTAATGATGAACCTTGCCCGGAGGAGGGCAGGGACCGCCCCACTCAACACGCCCAAAATCATTCATAAGCTGGACAGCACCGGCAGGAACAGAACCCTCAGCAATCCTAACCGTATCAGGAGGAATGTTAATAACAGTCCAATGCTCCCACGTCTTAGAAGGGGCATCAGGGTCATCCACAATCAGAACAAGGCTCTTTGCATTTTCCGGAACGCCAACAATCACAAGCTCAGGGCTGACATCAGCACCCCCGCAAGTGAACTTTAAAGGAATAGGGGCATTATCAGCAAACGACGGACTTGACAACCTCAAAGACATTGCTACCACCTCCTGAGCTTCAGGCTGCACAGGCGCCTCTGAACGAATGCACGCAACAACCGCAAACACCAAAAAGGCAAGCAGCCACTTCATCAAAAAAAACAGCAGCGAAACAAGTATTTAATCTTTTCCAAGGTTAGGTTTTCTGAGCCATTTAACTTTTTTTATATATTCCCGTCCTTCCCGTAATATTTCTTCCGGTGTTTTAGGAACATTCGATACTTTGTCAACTACTATTGGAGGCAAGTCAATACTGATTCCCGTGCTTAAATCCAATAAAATGCCTGCTCTTTGAGGCTTTGCAGTCCTGTTTGTATCAATTTT
>JACPBT010000105.1 GCA_016180145.1 Candidatus Woesearchaeota archaeon
CCCCTTTGCGGGGCAATTATCACCCACCGGTCCAGAACATAGTCCTTCCTAAGCTCCATTCTTACAACCCACGCCTCTTCAATGCAAGCCCATAAGCCCTGATGTAGTTCTTAATCATAAGCTTCCAATCTGTGAGAGAGGCAATGCGCTTTGCCTCAATCTTATTCTTCACCCGGTCCTGAACGCTTAACTGCGAAAACCGGTAAAGGACAGAAGCAAGAGAGTCAACAACAGAAGCGTCATCCCTGCCAAGACGCCTGACAACAAAAATGCCGGGAAACTTTTCAGATGTTCGGGACTTGCATATATACCTGCCAAAGCCGGAAAGGTCTGTGGTAACCGAGGAAACGCCCAAAGCAGCAGCCTCAACAGGAGTGTAGCCCCAAGGCTCATAAAAGCTCGGAAAAACGCCGAGATGCGAGCCCTGCATAGCCTCATAATAAGAAAGGTCAAGCAGGTTGTCAGCGCCGGTAAGATAAGTAGGGTAAAAAACAACCTTAACCCTGTCATCCCTTGAATTCAAAAGCCCCTCAGCCTTCAAGGCATTAAGAATGCCGTCAGAATCCTCCCTGCTGATTGCATGGGTTGACAAAGGAGGGGAGCCGCTCCGCTTAAAGCGCATAAGCTTCCTCCCAACCTCAGAAAGAAGGCGGGAACCAAGAAGATAAGAGCCATCACAGACAGAGCGCTTTGCAATAATTGACGAGAGAAGGCGCTCCATAAGGCTGTCATGCTCGATAAAAACATCCACACCCTTTGCCTTGAACTCATACCTCCCTGCAAGAAAGTAAATAAGCGTGTTGTCCACATCAAAATCATAATAAGGAAAAAAATAATAAAGCAAAAACTCCTTAATCCTGCTCTTGAAGCGGCTGTGCCTTATGGCAGACTCCTCAAAAGTCGGAAACTTGCCTACATTAAGCCCGTTAAGCAGAAGGACATCAGCCTTCCTTGAAAGAAAGCGCTCAGCCTCAATTGAAGTTATCTCACTCACAGTCGTGAACACATCAGCATTTGCTGCACAGGCGGACTCAACCTGATGCTTGGGAAGAATGCTTGTCCTGTATTCAGGCTTTCCAAGGTCATACGAAAAGCCGGATTCATAAACATTCATGCCAGCCCCGCTGAAACTCCTGCCAAGAACAGTGGCATGAGTTGTAAAAACAGTCGCAACCTTTGCATTACGGCTTTTCAAGTAAAGCAAAGCAGCACCCGAAAGCCACTCATGGCAGTGCGCAATCGCCCTTTTCCCCCTTGAAAGCTCCTCAACAGCCATGCCTGCAGCATAAGCCCAGATAACAGGCTCATCAAAATCAAAGTATGAGCTGTACAACGAGTCAACCCTGAACCTGTCCCAAAGCTCAGCCTTTACATCATTCTTCCTTGAAGCAAAGCCGCTGAAGTCAATAAGGACGGCATCAACATCAACATCAGTAAGCCACTTGCCATAATGGCAAACAATGCCTGCCTTCTTCAGGGCATCAAAGCCCCTGCTGAACTCCTGAGGAACAGGCTCCTCAGCAAACTCAGAAGCATTCTTTTCACGGAAATAAGGGCCCACAACCACATACTTCTGGAATGAAGCCTTAACATCAGCAGTCTTGCTCTTCACAACAGTGTAAATACCACCCACCCTGTTGCAAACCTCCCACGAAACCTCAAACAAGTAAGTGCCGCTGTCCATAAAAGCCCTCTTTTTAACTGACAACAGCATATTTGCAAACACACCTTAAAAAGATTGCTGTAATGCTCAGGTTAAGCACCGCAAGCATTGCTGCCAGCCGTTGCCGGAGCGATTTGCAGAAAGCACAACTGAGATTATCGGATAAAGCAAAGCTTTAAAGATTTAACACGCTAATTTCCCAAAAAAGGACTAAAAATGAAAGTGCTAATGTTCGGGTGGGAATTCCCGCCATTCAACTCAGGCGGGCTTGGAACAGCGTGCTACGGACTTGCCAAAGGGCTTAACAGCGAAGGCATAGACATTGCCTTCGTTGTACCGAGAGCGGGAACGCCACAACCGGACTTTCTGAAACTGATACCCGCAGGCATGGGCAAAGTCACAATAAAAAGCGTTGTAACACTTCTCAAAGGCTACATGACACCA
>JACPBT010000007.1 GCA_016180145.1 Candidatus Woesearchaeota archaeon
AGCCCTGTTTCAGTTCTTTTATCAGCTCCCAAATATACTTTCCCTTTCCGGATTTTTCTCCCTGCAATCCAACAACCACACTGATACAGGGATACTTGGCAGCAAAGAATTTTAAACTTGTAGTATCGTGTTCTTTAAATTTATACTTTGCTTCAAGGGCATAGAGTTTCTTGCCAGAAACGATAAAGTCAACTTCTTGTTTATTCACGGTTCTCCAGAAATGAATGTCATTGCCTGACTTCAGCAACTCCAGAAAGACAAAGGTTTCAAAGGCATTTCCTAAAATAACTTGGGGGAACTCTTTCAGCCAGAGCAAATGCATCAATCCCGTGTCCAGCATAAAAACTTTAGGATTTTTCGTTAGTTCGCTGCGGGTGTTTTTATGAAAGGGAGTTATTCGCTTCAGGATAAAAGTGTTCTCCAGCAAATCCACATAGGTTCTCAGAGTCTCTTGGTTTATTCTTAGAGTATTTGAGAGTTCAGAGATGTTCAATAACTGCCCGGATTGTGAGGCTATTACCTCCAGTAATTTGTTAAATGAAGAAATATTTCGTATATTGCCAATATCCCGAATATCTTTTCTGACATAGGCGTTAATAATCTGCGACAGGTATATTTTCTTCTTTTCTTCTGATGGCTCTAAGACGATTTGAGGAAAACCTCCAAATTTGATATACTCTTCAGCCAAAGATACCAACTCATCATTTATTGCTTTGCTGTTTTCTGCCCGAAGAACATATTTTTTCTCTTTGAATAGCAAGAATTCTTCAAAACTAAGCGGATACAGCACAAAGGCAACCATCCTTCCGGCGAGACTTTCCTTAAACTTCCTCTTCATTTCAAATGTGGAAGAGCCGGAAAGCAGTAATTTTACCTGGGGGTAATGATCATGGAAGATTTTTATCAAGCGAGTCGGCTCATCCAAGTATTGCACTTCATCAATGAGCAGATATATTTTTTTCTGCCCATCAGCACCTTTTTGGAGAAGATACTGATATACTTCTTCTGCCCCCTGGTTACAGACATCCAACAATTCTCTGAGTTCCAAGTCAAAATAGAAGACATTTTCCCTTAGGTGTACGTCTATCAAATACTTTAACAAAGAGGTTTTCCCTACCTGCCTGGCGCCCATGATAACTATTGCTTCCGGGGAATGGAGGTATTTAGTTACGTGCGCAGCCAGCTTTCTCTCATATATTTTATTTAACATAGTATATAAATTATTTGATTTTTAATATACCATATCATGCTTTTATTTATAAATCTTTTGGTTTTGCCGGTTTTACAACTCATACCGCTTTCAATGTCATAAGCAGTTCTACAAACTCACCTGCGCCCAGACAGCGTGTTAAAATAATTCCTCACAAGCTCCAAATCCTCCTTAGGAATGGACTCCTCATAGCCCTCAGCAGCAACGGCAACAGCCTCAACAGGATAAGAGTCGGAAAAAGAAAGCTCCTCAACATCGCCAACATCCCTGATGGAAAGCTCTGTGCCGGCAGGCTTCAACCTGACCTTAATTTCATCATTCCCAAGCTTAGCAATAGCAGGAGCGCCGTAAATGTCACCGCCTACCTTCTTAACACCGGAATCCTCAGAACCGACAGAAACCCGAATCTTAGAGCCGCCGGACTCAGGGCCGAAAGGGCTATCACCCCCAACATCCTGAGCCTTATCAACAATATTAAAATTGAAGTCAAGAATGCCAAAAGACACAGGAGAAAGAAGCAAAATAACAAAACACAACGCAACAATAACAATGGACTTGAGGTAGATACGCTTCTCATTAACAAAAGCCGCATCCTCAACTCCCCTAAGGTCAGAAAGAACCTCAGAATGAAGCTCCCTCACAACCCGGTTATCAGCATCAGCATACTCAGCAGCAGTCCTCAGCTTCTCATTAAGATTACGATACCTCTGCTCAACCATGCGAATCTTGCTGATGCGCAAACGCCTCCGCAAAACAAAGAAAAAATAAGCGGCGGAAACAACAAGCGGATAAACCAAGGGCAAATCAAAAAAAGCCAAAACAACAAAAAAAACAAGAAAAACAAGAATCGCATTGATAACAGTATCAAAAACAATCAGCCGATTAAGCGTACTCCTGATTTCCGCAACAGCGCCCTTAAAGCTCTTCATTTTTCATCAGCACTTATCATAAGCAGGGTCAATCTGCTTCTGAAGCTTGCAATTGTCAGCGCGAAGTATCCTAAGCTTATCATTCTGCGAAAGGATATTACTGTCAAGCATGGCAATGGTTTCCTTATCCTTATCAATAGTGAACCGGGCTTCAGAAAGCGACCTCTGAGTCTTAGCAAGAACATCAAGAGCCTCAGAAAGCTGGCTCTTTGTATCAGAAAGCTCAGAATCAAGCTTCTCCTTCTCACCACTCAACTCAGAATAAAGAGAATCAAGCTTAACCTTATCGGTAGACCTAATGTTAAGCTCAGTAGTTGTTCGGTTAAGCTCCTGAAGCTTTGCAGTAAAATTACGACTAACCTTACTCAGCTCATCAGAAGCAACCTCATAGCTCTGGGAAATATTGCGGTAATTGCTCTGGTAAAAAGTTGTAAGGATTACAAGGGAAAGCAGAACAACAAGTACCAAAACCATCAAAAGCATATTAACACGCCGACTCATATACGCCATTTCAAACACGACCAATACAATTCAACTATTTAATTCTTCCCTCCTTCAAACGCCTGAAAGCAACATCTCCCAAAAAGACAAGCAAAGCAAGCAAAAGAAAAACCCAAGAGTAAGACACAGGCTCAGTGACAACGCGCCGCGAATCAGCCCTAACCTTATCAACAATAGCACCAACATCATCAACACCAAACATCCTCCCCCCTGTAACAGAAACCTGCCTCTCAAGCTCAGCGCTCACCCCCAGAGAAGCATACTCAAACTCATAATTAACAGCGGCAACAACGCCAAGAAAATGCTGCAAACCAGTGCCATCCGGAGTGAAGGATGCTGAATAAAGGCGCTTGCCAACCTTAGCAAACTTCAAACCCTCAGCAACAGGAAGGCTGCCAGAAACAACATTAACAGCCATCTCATCACCAAGAAATATGTCCTTAGCATCAACATCAAAATCCTTCTTCCTGCCCAAATCACCAACAGCCCAATTGACAGCACGGGTAACCAAAACAGAATTATCCCTGCCAAAAAGCTGAGGCGCCCACGAAGAGCCGTCATCAGTGGAAAAAGCCGCAATACGCCCAAGACCAAGCCTTGAAACAGAAAGCACAGGACTATTCCGGGCAGTGGAAACAAGCAAATCAGCAGAAGGCTTGGGAACAACCTGATTATAACCACTAATACTCCCGGAAAGCCTCACACCAGAAGTAATGAAATGATGCCCATTAAGAACCTCAAGAGGAAAATCAGAAACGCCAGCAGAAACGCCATCCTCAGCAGAGCCGAAAACTATACTCAGACGCTCAAGCTCCTTAGGCTCAAAATAATAACCATTGCCCGCATTTGCAAGAGCCTGCATATGCTCCCTATTAGTGCTTTCACCAACGCCAATAGTGAAAAGCTTAATGCCAAGATTTGAGGCGATTTCAGAAGCCCTTAAGTCATCACCCTTATAGGCAGATTTACCATCAGAAAGAAGAATAATATACCTGCTGCCCTCCAAAGGAGCAAGAATACGGCGCGCAGCAACAATACCCTCACCAATAAGCGTGCCATCCCTGAAATCAAGCCGCGAAATCCTGCCCTTCAAATAATCCTCATTCCCAAGAACCTTCACCAAGTCAGAAACAAGGTAAGCCTCAGTGTTAAACGCAACAACGGCAACCTTATCAGTCTTCCTAAGACTGTCAATAACACCAACAGCAAGAGCCTTCTCAACCTCCTCAACACTCGCAGACACACCCCTCCCAAAACCGCTCCCTGTGCTGCCGGAAATATCAATAAGCAGAACAATACTCACATCCTTCTGCACCTGCTCCTTCGGCCTCCCAACAATCACAGGAAGCATACCCTCAAAAACAGAACCCTTATAGCCACCCATATCATAAGAATTCCTGCCGCCAAAAACAACAAGGCCGTTGCCATCAATAACATACCTGCTTAACGCATCAGCATCAATATCCTTGGCGGAAATGTCATTAAAAACAACAGCGCTAAAACTCTCCAAAGAAGAAGGTAAAGAGGAAACAGAAGCAGCATCATAAAGCGAATTGAAAATATTTGACAAAGGAGTGGGGCTTTTACTCACCAAAAGAACCTTAGGCTTAGGCTCAACCTTAACCACCTTGTAAAAAACATTATTCTCACTGAAAAAGTCATCCGTATCAATCTCCACCCTAATAACATGATAGCCCTCAGCAAACTGCCTTGAAACAGAAACAACAGCACTGCCGGAATAAGCATCACTGTGAACTTCCTCATCATCAACATAAACAACAAGACGATAACCCCTCATCCCACCAACCTGATTAACAACAACATCAAACACAGACTCATCAGCATTCGTGACAACCCTCGGCCCAATTACTGCAACAGAAGAATCATAATGCGAAGGCTCAAGGCTAACAGCGCTCACAGTGGAATTCAAAGAAGCAGCCAAAACAAGCATATCACCAAGACTCCTACCCCCATTATTCCTCCCGTCAGTTACGACAAGAACATTATCATCACCCTCAACACCTGCAAGAAGCGAATCACCAATCGCAGAACGGCTTCCTGAACCAAGAGAGCGAACACGAACAGGGATACGAGCCTCAAGCTCCTTAATAAGGGCAGGAACGCCAGACGTATCAAGAACCTCCATAGAAGACGAGTTATCAACGTAAACAGTCAAAGAAGGACTGCCCGACTTCACAAAGCTCCTCAATGAAAAAGGAGACGCAACCGCAACCAGCAGCAAAACAAAAACAAGAGAGCGAAGGAAAAGAACGACAAAACGCAAACGCAAACGAGCCCTCAAAGCAGAGGCGTCAAGGCGCTTGGACTTAACAAAATCGTGCCTGACAACCAAAGCAACCACAACAAGAACAGGCACAATCAAAGCCAACGCAGCAGGATTCTGAAAGCCAACCATCTAAAAATCCCCCCGGAACTTAACATAAAGCAGCTCAACAAAAACAAGCAACAACGCAAAAACGGCAATCAAAACATCAAAATGCCTCGTTTCAGTAAAAGGAACAGACACGTCAGCAGAGGAAACATCCTCAGAAAAACGCCTGAACCCTGAACTGACTGAAGACTCCTGAACACTCAAAAGATTGGCAGCAACAGACCTGCCATCATAAGAATAAAAACCAGCCTTGTCAAAAAGAACACGGTCAGCCTTCAAAACACCAAGAGGCGTGCCCACATTCTGCTTCTGAACAACGCTAATCTGTCCCGTCTTCACATTAAAGCTTGACAAAGACTCAGCCCCAACAAGAAAATGAACAAGCCTGCTCCAAAAAACAGGATAAGTAACAGAACTCTTAAAACTGCTGTAATCATCAAGCAAACCGTAATAAATAACCTTACCAGAACCAAGCCCCGAAAGCGCAACAACAGGACTGCCACCCGCACTGACAAGAGTGACAGCGCCTTCCTTTGGCTTTGCAGTCAAATAAGCCTCATTAACACCAAAATCAACACCATCAGTAAAGAAATTGGTAACATTAACAAAATTAACAGAAGACTCGCCAACACCTGCCAACACAACAGGCAGAAAACCAATCTTAGGCAAATCCTTCTGCCCCACAATTATTACACTACTGCCATTGCTTACTGCACGCTCAATATCCCTGTAATAGCCAGGAAGCATAAGCTTAGGGTCAAACCGGCTCAAAACAATAACATCATAATCAAAACTATTCACAACAGGAGGCCTCGCAACATCCAGCCTAATACCAGAAGAAGCAGAGAGGGCAGCCTCCACATTGCTTGAATCCGCATTCGTTATAAGCAAAACCCTCGCCTTAAAACCATCAGGAACACTCACAAAAGCGGCATTATCCGCCTTAAACCCGTCATCAACAACAAGCTTCACCTCTGTAAGACCAGGCAATGTGTCAAAATAAAACTCATCCCACGAGCCGGCACCCAAAGACAAAACAGCCTCATCCTTCAGAGAATTACCATTAACAACCTGAACCTTAACCTTTTCAGCCACATCATTAAAATTCCTAACAGAAACAGCAGTCAAAGAAGAAGCAGGAGAAACGCCAACAATCCCGACATTTGAAACATTACCCGAAAAATCAAAAAAACGGACACGCGCATTCCTGGAAGCAGAACGCCTCGCAACAAACGGGTCAATACCCTCAGTCGCAATAAAATCACTCAAAACAACAATATCACCCTTATCAACAAGCTCCTTCGCAACAAGAATGGCATCACCCAAATTGGAAGTGGTATCCAAAGGCTTCAAAGAACGCAAAACAGAACGCGCCTCCTCAGCACCACGAGACTCAAGAACAACACGAGGCACATTGGCAGCAAGAACAATACTAACCTTGCCATCAACAAGCTCCAAAGCCTTACCAACAGCAGCCTCAAAACGGCTTGAAGAGCCATAATCAGACTGCATACTCGCAGAAGCATCCAAAACAATAACAGTCCTACCCCCACCAAATGAAGAGACATCAGCAAAAAAACCCATAACAGAAAACGCAAGCAAAGAAAGAATCAGCAACTGAAGCAAAAACAGCAAATTACGAACAAGCTGCTGAAAAAAGGAATGAAACCTCGTAACACCAGAATCCTTAACAAAAAACATCAAACTCGGAATAACCTGCTCCAAAGGCTTTGAACGCCTAAGATAAAGAATAACAAAAGGAACAAGAACAAGAAACGCAAAACCACCAGCAACACGTTCAAAAGGCATGAAAGAACACTGCAAACACAGCTTTTAAAAGGTTTCTAAAAAAAATTGAGTAAATGCAGACTACCATAACTACCAGCAGCAGCCACTACTCCTTAGCCAAAGAATAAGTCGCACCCCTGCCCATACGGGTAGAAAGCCTGACACCATACTTAACCCGAAGCTCGCCCAATGCCAGCTTAACAGTAACAGCCTCAACAGGAAACTCTGAAAAACACAAAGCCTCCTGCAACAAATCGTTAAGGGTGAAAGCCATGCCCGGATTCCTGCCAAAAAGATTCTCCAAAGCAGAAACAACCTGCTCACGCCTCTTAACGCCAAATGCGTGCTTAGCAACCTCATACCTGCCCGGGCGATTCCTATCACCAGACTCAACAACACGCAAAACACCCAACTCAACAAAATACCTGAAATCGTTCCTTACAGACTCATCACTAAAAGAAACAGAGCCGCCAGCAGCATTCTGCAAATTATCAAACGCATAACGCCACTCAACAGGCTTACCGGCATCTCCCACAAGCCCAAGAACCCTCTGACGGCGCACAGTAACATCATCAAGCGGAGCCGGAGAAACACCGGAACCAACAAGAGCGTAATAAGGAAAATCCCTCTTCAATGCAGCACGGTGAACAAGCTCATCATTAACCAAATGCTCCAAAACAGTTCTCAACGAATCATCAGAAGGCTTTGAATCCTCACTGCCAGCCATGTGTTTCAGAATTTCAGCACGGATAAGATACCCCCTGCCATGCAAGGCAGCCAAAACAGCATCCTTATAATCAGGACGACTGCCATGATGCCCGGGAGCGGCAGACGCCTGCGGAACATTAACTGCACCTACCACAGGAGCAACAACAGACGCCTCAGCAACAGCAGAAGGCTGCCTGCGAACAATACTGCGAGAAGAAACCACACCAGACACAACAATATCAAGAGGAATGCCCAAATCAGAAAGCACACTCCTCCCATAACCATCAACAACAGCAGAGTTTACACGACTTGCCAAATCAGCAGCCTCGTCCAGACTGCGCGAGCCGGGCAAACTCAAGCTATAAACAAGAACGCCATCACCCTCAGAAACCACAGGCACAGGCAAACCATGGCCTGCCCACTGCTGAACAAGCGCTGAAGCAATACGGCGCTCCAAAGGAAAAACAACCTCAACAACATAATCACCTGAAACCTTTCTTGACGCAACCATGAGCGGAATGCTGCCCAGCCTCGCATCCTTACGAAGCCGCAATCCTAAATCAATGATAGAACTCTCACGGCGAACATCCTCAGAAACTGCCAAAAGCGCCTCCTTAAATCCTGCCAATGATGCAGAACGCGAAGCTTCATAAGAATCAATATAACGAGCTACTTTTTCAGCATCATCCTTAATTCGGGAACGCATAAACTCGCTAAGGTTTTTTAAAACCTCCAAATCAGAACAGTTACGCCTATACTCTGCAAACTCAGCAACGTGAACAGCATCATAAGCAGAAGCCAACTCAGCATCAGAACTCCTCCGGCGAGTGCTGACAAGCCTCACTAATTCATCCTTAGAAGAAGCACTGACAGAACCAACACCAAACGAGCTCAACTTACCAAGCATAGCCTCAAGAGACATCAAAGGAGGGGGAAGCTCGCTGCCAATAAGCTTAAAAGAATCCACAACAGTCTGGGAAGCGGAAGCAATGTAAGCCATGAGCGCACCATAAGAATCATCAAACCTCCGCCTAGCAATCCTTACATGCGGCTCACGACGCTTCCCGCCAAGCTCGCGGCGGAGAGAGGCGAGAGAAGACTCTAAAGCTGCAACACGCCCGGAAGCCGCCTGTGCAGAAGCCATGCCCTCTGCCACAACCCTATCCAATTCGGAATCGTAAAGCCCAACTAACTCCTCAGCCTCATTCAAACGCCTAAGCAACTCCTCTGCACTTGGCAGAAGAACAGGCTCACTAACAACAACCTCACCACCAACAGCAGAAGGAACAGGCTCAAAATTAAAAGGCTTTCCTTTATAGTCACTCATAAATTTAGTTAAATCGTCCTGAGAAACTCCTCCAACAAGAATGTAATGACCGGCATCATGCATGACACGCGCAACAGCCCCATTAAGGACGAGATATTGTTTTAATTTATAGACCTCCCCCGGCTCAAAGCGCGGCGTTTCAAGCCTTACCCTAAACTCAAAAGACTTATCAGTTGCCATAGGAAAAAGGGAAGAATCCAAGACTAATAAAGCTTTTTATTACAACCACTATAAAGGCGTTAAACACTGCGGAAAGCAGGGAAAAGCACAGCTAAAAACGGCTCTTGCGCTTTTTCCTGAGAGAAGATTCCTCATCACTCTCAAAACCCTTGACAAAGCCCTCCTCCCGGGGGGAGATTTCCTCATCATCCTCCATGCGGTCACGCTCATCTGCCTCATAAATGTCATCCTCCTGCTCAGGGTCTTTAAAAGAGCGCTTCTCAGGGTAAACACCACTACCCCCATCTCCCTTCCTCACAGCCTTTTTTGCCATAACAAACCACCTCAAAATCCTTCAAGCCTCCTCTGGAACTTCATACCAAGCCGCTTCACATAAGGAGCCCACGACTTCCTGAAAATATCAGGAAAGCGCTCAAAATTCTCCTCCAAAAAGCGCACGGTCTTCGCATCCGAAAGGTAGCCGGAGCCGAAATCACCAACCCTTTTTTTAATGCTTTCTATTTCCGCATCACGGACAACCTTAGCAAGAATGGAAGCAGCAGAACACTCAACATGATTAACATCAGCCTTATGCTCAACAACAGCCTCAGTTTTCTTGTCCTCAACAAGCTTCATAAGGTATTGCCTGTAAGCCTTAACATTCGGACTGGGACAGTCAACAACCACAGTGTCAGGCTTCAGCAAGTTGATTATATCAGCAGCCTTCAAAGCCTCAAGCCAGTTCAAATTAATGCTTTTTGAATTAACAGCAGAATCAATCTCAGAAGGAGGAATAACAACAACCCGGCAATCCTTCACAATACCCTTTATTTTACTGAAAAGAGCCTCACGCCTGCCAGGCGAAAGCAGCTTTGAATCCTTAGCGCCAACCCTTTTCAGCTCAACAGCGCCATCACCATCAGTAAGAACACCAACCATAACCAAAGGACCAATAATACAACCCCTGCCAGCCTCATCAATGCCACACACAAGAACCATAAGGAAAAAGATAACATGCAATGTTTTTAAAGTTTTAGAGGCTTATTCCGCACTTCGTCTGCAAAAGGCTCGCTGTCACGGCCATCGCCATAATCCCTGCGGCGCTTAAAAACATCAGCAGGAACATAACCTGCGGCTGTAAGAAAATTGGCAATGCCCTTAGGGAAGTGGCGCGACAAACTGCCAAGCGTTGTATTAGCAGCTTCAAACCGCTGCTTAATCTGCACCTGAATTGCCTCACTATTCTGTTGCGCAACCGGTTCAGGACCGTAACCCCCAAGAGCAGCCCAAAGAGCCTTTACCTCGGCAAATTTTCCTTCCAACGCCCTTTTGCCAACATACATTTCAACCGCAGCGTCAATGGAGTCTGCAACAGGCACAAGCTCACTCGTATAAAGATTGAGAAACTCGTTGATTGCCTGAACATGTGCCGTAACAGCGCGCACGTTAGCCACTGAAGGATTATTAAGCAGGCCATACAAGTTAAAAAGACCTCTCCTCACAAGGCTGTTGTCACTTCCTACCTCAATAGGCAGGCCAAGAAGCCCTGACAATACCAACCCTGACGTGTCAAGGCCATACACATAACCGCTTCTTGAATGATTAACCAACGGCAAATTGACTGAAGCTTCCAACGACTGAAGCCTTATCTCAGGCATGTTGTTTTTTTGGATAACATTAAGGTCGTATTCAGACTCAATTGTTACAGCTGCATTAACAGGAGCATCCTTTCCTCTAAAGACAAGCACAGATGAGCCGTTTTTAGCTTCAATAAGGAAAGGCCCATGCAGCTTCGGCTCATACAATCCCCTGCCAAAAAATTCAGGCACAGCCGCCTCAAGAGCAGCAAGGATAACACAACGATGCATAAACGCCCTAACGAGACCCAGAGAGCGGTAAAGTTCATAGCTTTTCTCATCAAGAGAGAAGCCGGGCAGCCTGACAGGAGAACTGAATGCAAACACGACACGACCATCCACAACTTCCGAATGGGGATTAAAATCCGCAGGAAGCACAACCTGCCCCGTATTCAATTTGAGCAAATCCATTGCTTTTAAGCGAGGCAGCGCTACTATTTATTTCTTACGCCAGCTTAACCAGATTCCCGTTTTTCCTCGCAAGCCTGAAGCAAAAAACGTAAATGGGCCACACAAAAATAAAATAAGCGACAGCAACAATAACCGGCTTCAACAAGCCTACAGGCGATCCCAAAGCAAGGCCGCGGGCAGCCTCAAAAATATAAGTGAAAGGCATTACAGCAGAGACAAACTGAAGAAAGCCCGGAAACACTTCCCTCGGAAAGAAAGGAGCGGAAAGCAGCACAAAAGCCTGCAGGGCAGTCCACGCAAGAAAGCCATACCCCCTTCCCAGAACAACAATCAGCCCGGTTATCAGCACAGCCAACGCCAGCGAAGTCAAAAGCGTCAAAGCAGAGATTGCAGCCACAACAGGAAACTGCCTTAAAAAGTCCCAACCAGAAAAGAAAGCCACAGCAGCCATAAGGACAAGAACAGGAACTGAAACAACAGTAGCAGTGAACATCCTCGCAGCAACATACTCAATCTCAGAAACGCCTGACAGGAACAACTGCTTCAAGCTGCCTGACCACGCATCCTCCATCATCTGCATGTTAACCGTGCTTTGAGCAACATAGGCAAAATTCCAAAACAGGCTGATAACAAGAACAAGAAGCCCTGCCTCAAAAGCAAAAGAGCGCGAATAAGAAGCAAAAAACGCCCACATAAGCATGGCTGTAAGCGGAAAATAAAAAATCTCAACCAAGCGCCACCTTGAGCGCCTGATGATAAGCAGGTCACGATACGCCAATGCCGAAAGCCTTCCAAAATTCATTTTTTATTCACCATCTTCACAAAGTAGGAGTCCATGTCCGGATGCGTTTTCCTTATATCCGAAACTTTCGCAACCTGCATAACCCTCCCCATGTTAATAAACGCAATCCTGCCACAAAGCTGCTCAACCTCACGCATATAATGGCTGGTAAGCACAATAGTTGTGCCAAGCTCCCTGTTAATCCGCTTAATCTCCTTCCTAACAGTTATAGCTATGTCCGGGTCAAGACCAAGGGTTGGCTCATCAAGAAGCAGCAGCTTTGGCCTGTTAATAAGCGCATAAGCAAAAGCAAGGCGCATCTTCTCACCGGTAGAAAGCACATCAAACTTGCTGCCTGCAACCTTATCCAAGCCAAAAAGCGCCAGCAACTCATCCCTCCTTCGCCTCCGCTCAGAACGTCCAAGACCATACAGCATGCCGCCAAATGTCAGCACATCAAACGGAGTAAGCGCCCAGTGAAAACGCTCCTCACCGGAAACATACCCTATACGCTGCACAACCCTGCCACTCCGGACATCACCACCAAAAACAGACACGTTCCCGGAATCCGGATAAACCATACCCATTACAACATTCAAAAGAGTTGTCTTACCCGCGCCGTTAGGGCCGAGAATGCCAAACACCTCACCCTCCTCAATCTTCAATGAGACATCCTTCAGGGCATAGAACCTCTCCTTCTTCCCGCTCTCACCACGCTTGCCAAACTGCCTCGAAACACCTGAAATGTCAATGATTGCCATTACATCAGGAAGCCAAGAGGTGTTTTTAATATTGACGGTTTTCAGAGCGAAAATGTCAAAAACATATCCGGAAAACTTTCAAGACGATAAGCACTGGACACTGGACATGCCGCCACAGGGTATTTAAATCGTGCATTAACAAGGAAAATCATGAATCCGCAAGATTTCATGAAAATTGCCGAAAATTTTACGGAAGAAAACATAACAGCAGATGAGCCGCACGTTACACTACGCTGCGAAGAAAATAACCTGAACTTAGAAGAAGTTAAACAAACACTACTCGGAAGAGGGCCTGAACTCATAAGAGTAATCGAAGACAGGCCAAAAGTGTATAAGCTTTACTATCGCATGAGCAGAAAAACAGAACTAAAAATTATTGCAGACGTGCTTACTTACAACAAAGTAAACATCAGGACAATAAAAAAACTAAGCAGGAAATTCCGATTAGGCTCAATTAAAAGACAAAGATTTTAAATAACGCAAAACAACGTGAATTAAAATGAACATCAAAAAAAAAGGCTTTGTTTGGGACTACAGCAAAAAGTCGGACATACTGAATATTCATAAAGCCGGAAGAAAAGTTGACGGAAGCGCAGAGTTTGAAGACTTCACTATTGACTTTGACGGAGAAGGGCAAGTGGCAGGCATAGAAATAGCTTATGCTTCTGAATTCCTAAGCGACGCAGGAATACAAAAAGAGCAGCTTGCAAAAATAAAAGAAGCCGAGATAGCTGTGAACAAGAGAAATAACTATGCAGTGATATGGATTAAGTTAAGCCTGCCAAATCTTTCTGAACCGGGAGAAGCTATTGTTGAGAAAAAGGTTACCCTTCCTGTTCCAATAATCAACTGATAAAAAAAATAGCGGGGGCTGGATTTGAACCAACGACTTCCCAAGATGCAAGCCTTGACTAGCATCTTCTGTGGGTCTCCCAACCAGGAGGTTATGAGCCGTCCGAAGCAACAGGTCACTGCTACACCGGGCACTCCTAGCTGCCCTACCCCGCTATGACTAACTGGTTTTTTATGAATGTTTATAAAGGTTTAGGAAGGGCTGGTGATTTCAAGTTATAGCAACCCGCATTACCCAAAATCCAAAAAAAGTGATAATTTTATATAGAAACAGCTCCAGAATGACATAAACATGCAACCTTGCGAGGCAATCTAAAGTGGCGCGCGCCCTCCTGCTGTTTTTGGCAATTTCTGCTTTAGCTTTTGCTTTTTCTTCTGTTGACGTTTCTGCTGATTTTGCTTGTGCCAGCAGTTGTAGTGATGGCAGTTCTTCCAGTTTGTGCCAGGCTTCTGACTTGACTGGAAACTCTTTTGGTGATGGTGAGACTACGTGCACTTATGAGTCTTGCAGCTCGTGCCAGTTTGGCTGTAATGGTGGGGTTTGTAATGCTGCTCCTTGCAGTCCGAACTGTGTTGGAAAGGTGTGTGGTGAGAATGATGGCTGCGGCGGGAAGTGCGAGACAACAGGATTTGGCCAAAACTGCGCTTATGGCGGCAACTGCGGTGGTGTTGACAAGTGCGGCCAGTCATGCGGAACGCTGAAGATTGGCGTTCCGGGTGAGTGTGGCACGCCGTTGCCTCCTCCGCCTCCAGCGCCTGTTGCGCCTTCGTGTTCAGGCTCTGGCGGTTATTGTGGTCCAGGAGGTAGTTCTTGCTGTTCTGGATTGGTTTGTGGTGATGGTGATTACTGTCAGGAGGCTGCTTACTGTGGGAATAGTGTTTGTGAGGCTGGTGAGTCGTGCTCTAACTGCCAGAGTGATTGTGGTAGTTGTTGCAGTCCTGTTAGTGGAGGCTGGAGTGCGTGGACGTCATGCAGCAAATCTTGCGGCGGCGGGTCACAAACAAGAACTTGTAATAATCCGGTTCCTTCTTGCGGCGGCTCTGGTTGTGTAGGTGAGCCTTCAAAGTTGTGCAATACGCAGGCGTGCGCGCCTTCGTGCATTAGTGAAGGAGGAGACTGCGAAGCTACAAGCTGCTGTTCAGGATTGACATGCGTTTCCAGCGCTGACGGAACAGTTAACACCTGCAAAAAGTCAGCGGTTACATGCACTGCTTCAGCGTGGAGCTGCTCAGGATTTCCCAAGGAATGCCCTGCAAGCGGCGTGATGAAACAAACATGCACATTAATTGATTCAACATGCACAGCCCCTGACAATGCCAAACCGATAACATCCAAATCATGCACACCCCCTGTCAAGGAGGAATGTGGCGGCTCCGGACAAAAGTGCTGCTCTGGTAACACGTGCAGCGCTGGTTTGAAGTGTGATTCTTTACTGGTTGGCGGCTTGGTTGTGGGTGGGGTTTGTAAGGCTCCTGTATCGTGCAGTTCTGTTGCTGGTGGTTGGAGTGCGTGGACGTCATGCAGCAAGCCGTGTGGTGGCGGAACGCAGACGAGGAGCTGCACTAACCCAGTCCCATCATGCGGCGGCACAAGCTGCACTGGTGACTCCTTAAAGTCATGTAATACGCAGGCGTGCGCGCCTTCGTGTGTTGCTGATGGCGGTGACTGCGAAGCTACAAGCTGCTGTTCAGGACTGACATGCGTTTCCAGCGCTGACGGAACAGTTAATATTTGCAAGAAGCCTGCTTCTGTTTGCACTGCTTCTGCGTGGAGTTGTTCCGGGTTTCCGAAGGAATGCCCTGCAAGTGGCGTGATGATTCAGTCATGCACGCTGATTGATTCTTCCTGCACTACTCCTGACAATGTCAAACCGATAACATCCAAATCATGCACACCCCCTGTTAAGGAGGAATGTGGCGGTTCTGGCCAGAAGTGCTGTTCTGGCAACACGTGCAGTTCTGGTTTGAAGTGTGATGCGTTGCCTGTCGGCGGGGTGATTGTTGGAGGAATTTGTAAGGTTCCTGTTGCTGATTGTCTGGATGTGGATGGTGACGGTTTTGGGAAAGGCTGTAGTAAAGGAGAAGATTGCAGTGATATTGATGCGTCAAGGTGGCAGGTTTTGAATGGCTATGTTGACAATGACGGCGATGGCTACGGCACAGGCTCTCCGGTGCCTGTATGTTCTGGCGCTTCTTTGCCTTTAGGCTATTCGGTGAAGGGTGGTGATTGTGATGATTTTAATGCTAAACTGGCTGCTGATTGTCCGGTTGCTGTTGTTCCTTTTGTTCCCCCTGTTATTTCTGCTGTTGCTGTTGTTAATCTTGGCAGCGCTTCTTCTGCTGAGGGTTTTATGAGCCTTATTAGCGGGAGGATTGTGTTGGGGATGGGCTGGATTACAGGCAGGGCTGTGTTGGCTGCTCCTTCAGCTTCAGGCTCTGTTTCAGACGCGTATGAGCTTTCCTTCACGCTTGACCCTCTACCAACCAAGGATTATTATGTTTTGTTGCAGTATAGGAAGAAAGATACCTCAACATGGGGTGATTTTGGGCAGGCTGTTGCCATTGAGAAAATTGACAGCAAATTCATAAACGGCAACACTGTGAAGTTCCAGATAAAGCCGTCATGGTTCATCAAGGAGGCTGGCGTTTACGAGTTTCGCATAGTCGGGGCTGTTTTCCCTCCCAGCTCTGCGAAGTTCGACTCTGAAAGCAGGCCGTATGCTGAGTTGAGGCTGGAATCTGCTGGGGACGCAACCGCAGCGTCTAAGCCTGACCTGGTTATTGAGAGCGTGACGTTTGAGGAGGATGAAACTACTCATATAATTGCCAATGTGGTCTGGAAGAATCTTGGGGCTGCAATTCCTGCTGATTCGCCATTTGGTTTGAGCGTTATTGATCCTCCCGGGCCTGCAACTTTTGTTAGGCCGGACTTTAGCGGGTTTAGTCAATTACTGCTGAGTGCTAAACTTTACGGCAAAATTTACGGCAAAAAGGTTACTTTCCTGATTGATTTTGACAACAGGTTTGACGAATCTGACGAAAGCAACAACAAGTTTGAAGCAGTTATGAAACTTGACGCTGCTGATTCTGCTGCGGCGGATGCCCTTGATGTTCCCGCTACCGTTTTTGCTGGCGAGAATATCAAGATTAGCATTAAGAACGGTTTGATTAAGGCTGACACTAGACTCTTCAGTGGTGTTGGTCCCATACTTCCCTTTTATGGCGAATGCGGTAGCAATCCTTGCGCTTTTGCAGTCCCTACTAAAAATGCTGATGCAGGCAAAACTATCTTCTTTGCTCTTGACGGCAGCGACTGGACGTATACTCTGGAAAAGGGCAAGGATTTGCAGGTTCCAGCCTTCCCGGGCAAGGTTTTCAGCCTGCTGAGCGTTAATTATGACAAAGGAACTGCTCGGATAAGCATTGACGGCGTGGCTGATGATTTTCCTTTAAGCAATATGGTTGTAAGCGGCGATGTTGCGTTAAAATACCAGTCAGGCAATAGTGAAGCAGTGCATGTAACCATTTTCAAGGTAAAGCCTGTAACTGTTGTCCTTCCTTCAAATTCAAATGTGTGCCCAAAGCCTGTCGTGAAGAGCTGTGTCCTGAATCAGAAGACTGAGAAGGTTGATATTGTGGTTGATTACAGCCCGAACATAAGAGACGTTAGTTATAATATCCTCTTCTGCGATTCTTCAGGCCAAAACTGCTTTTACAAAGGGTTTAGTGGAAAAGACGCTGTAGAATCTGAAGGTGGTGCAGTAATCACCACTAATGAAGCTGTCGGCTATACGTTTTATAATTCACTTTCTTCAGGACAATTCCAGCTTGACAAGACAAGGATGAGGGTATCTTCATCAGACTCGTGCACTGCGCCAGGCGAGCCAAGCGAGCCTTTCGAGTGCGCGGTTAACAAGTGCGAGGGCTCCATCCCTTCAACGCAGTTCGACCAGAACGGGGATGGAGTTGTTGACTTTGCGGACATTGGGTTGTGTGGGAGGCAGCTTGGAGGGCCTGCTGCTGATGAAAAGTCCAGAAGCTGCGACTTTGATGGCAACTGCGTGCTAGACGGCAAAGATGCTGCGCTGCATTACAGAGCCCTAGATAAAAAGAGCGTGGACGGGGTTCTTGAATCGCCCAACATCAGGAGCGTTGAGTTTGACAGGAAGGTGTTTAAGGGAGACAAAGCAAAAATAAAGGTTGATTTGGTTGGGAAAGAGTTGAACCACATGTTCGTGGTCTCAAATGCCGGGATTGAACTTGTTGACTGCGGCCACAAAGAAACGTGCTCGGCGGACATTGAGTTTCCAACAGAAAACGTTGACATCCTGAAATTTGCAATAATACCTACAGACTTAAGTGTACCTGCGCATTCATGGTTCTTTCCCGGGAAACTTATATGGTCTGGTTCTGAGGAGTCCAAGTTTGCCGCGCCGCGTTTAGCGAGCGGCGATCCTGACGCAGGTAAAAATATCGAACTTTCTGTCGTGAGTGTAGAACCTCATGCTGTTAACGTTCTTCTTAACGGAAAAGCCATCAGGCTTATGGGCGGACAACCGTACTATGATAATGGAATTCTGATGGATCCTCGATTCTTCTCGCTTGATGTGGTGAACATTTATGTGGCTGAGGACAAGGACCTTCACACCATAGAGGTGCTTCCGCCTCCAAAGCTTGCTGTTTCTCCTCCAAAAGGCCTTCCCAGCACTGTGTTTTCCTTAAAGGTGGATGCTGGCGCTCCAAAGCTGCCGGTTCTTGTTTTTGCCAACCGCGTTGGCAGCAAAAAAGGGAAACTTTCGCCACCGGAGCGGCCCATCGTGCTTTACGATGACGGCAGCCATAATGATGAGGAAAATAATGATGGCGTATACGGCGCCAAGTGGGATTCGGCAGGCATGCCCGCAGGCATCTACTCCTTTGATTTAAGTGTTGGACTGCACTCGTTTGAGAATAACGCGCAGGCTGTAGTAAGCGTGCCTGACTCGGATTGCATTCCTATTGTTAAGGGCGGGGATTCTTCAAACGCTATTGACCTTGTTTTCGTGCCCAACCATTACAGTGCCGGTGAGCTTGACAGATTTGCATCAGATGTTTTGCCAAAGCATTACGGGATTATTCTTTCAGAGCAGCCGTTCGCCTCCTTTAAGAACCGATTTAATGTGTGGTACTTGAGAAATGCCGAACCTTTTGACTGTTCTTATTCAAAAGCTGGTGATTGCTCGGAACATTTCAAGAAGCAGGTTTCATCAGCCTGCGCTTTTTACGATAAGGTTCTGGTCATTGACAAGAATTCACTGGTTGAAGCAGGCGGCTATAGCTTCGGAATGGCAGGTAATTTCCAGGTTACCGGAGAAAGCTCAATGGCTAACTCTGAGGGCAGGACGCTTCACGAGTTCGGACACACTTTCGCAGGACTGGCTGACGAGTATGATGCCCCAAAGCGGGCATCTGACACTAAGGCTCCTAACTGTGATGTGACAGGCTGTTCAAAGTGGTGCGGCAAAGATGACAAACTTGCTGTCCCGAAATGCTTTGAGCTTAAAGACAAGGCTTCCTGCGAGGCGAAGAAATATCATTACAGCTTTACGATTGAAGGGGCTGTTGGAAAGAGTGCTGATTATGGTTGTGTTTGGCGTGAGAAGGACAGCGTCTGCGCTTTTCCCCATCTGGCTGATGTGAGCTTTGCTTCAAGCTGTGAGTCAGGAGCATCCTGCTATTACGGGTGCGGAGGGTATGGCGGTTTCCGCTCTTCAAAGTACAGCATTATGGGCGATGCGGCAGTGTCTGACTTTAACGACCTTTCCAAGCGGCACATTGAAAGTATTCTGAAATGCTGTTACTCTGCGCCTTCGTCAGATGCTGACAGGGCGGCTTGTCACGAGTGGAACAATAAGAATGGTGGAAAGTTTTCAAGCTGCGTTGCAGACATCCCTGAAGTAAAGGCTTCCCCTGCCACAGACTGCCTTGCTGTTAAAGGAACGCTTAAAATCAGCAAGAGTGAAAAGCTGTGCAACAGCATCTACGCTTCGTCCGGCGGTGCTGCACCGCAGATACTGGTCTCTGGAAATGATATAGTGTTTGATTGCAATGGCGCATCGCTTAAAGGCGGCGGCTCTGGTGCTGCAATTGCGATTGAGAAATCAAGCAATGTTGAGGTAAGGAATTGCAAGGCTTCCGGTTATAAGTTCGGGCTTTACGCCAAAGACTCCAAAAATGTGAGGGTTCTGGACAGCGACTTTTCAGGAAATTTCAAGCTTGTTGACAGTTCATTATTCCTTCAGATTGAGAGGCGCGAGCCTTACGGCGGCGGCATCCTTTTTGAGAATGTTGCAGGAGGCCTTATTCAAAATAATATTCTGAGAAATCAGCAGGATGGCATCAGCTTTATTGATGTCACTGATGTTAAGGTGAAGGATAACAAGGCAGACCATAATGCCGGATGGGGAATTAAGCTCTATAACTCAAGGAAGAATACGATTGATGGGAATGACTTCAGCTATATTGCCCGGCCTTGCGACCAGGACTTCCCAAGCCAGCTTTGCCGCGATGCAGGCCTTGACTCAACAACGATTGGCTGCGGGTGTGATACTGCCTCGGTTTTGCTGGTTGCTTCCTCTAACGATAACGTGATTACCAGCAACGACATGCGCCACAGTGGGGATGGGCTGTTCATCCATGGAAGGCATGGCGGGCCAAGCAACAGCAACTATATTGCCAATAATGACGGTAGTTTCAGCCCGCATAACGCGTTTGAGGCGGTTTTTGTTTCCGATAATGTCTTTGCGGATAATGTTGCCACTGGCAGCGATTACGGATTCTGGCTGAGCTACAGCAAAAACACCAAAGTGAAAGGCAATACGATATCAAACAACATTCATGATGGCATTGCCGCCAACAGGGCTTCCAGCCTTCAAATATCAGGAAACAAAATCAATTCAAATAAGGCGAGCGGTGTCCGCTTGTGGGAGGACAAGGCTGAAAGCGGTTACGAGTCTTTTGAGTCTGAAAAGAACGAGATTTCTGATAACACGATTTCGGATAATGCCTTTGCAGGGGTCTGGCTTCAGAACTCAGAATCAAGTCGTATAAGCAACAATGTTTTATCTGGAAATGGCGGGAAAACTTATGCTGCCATAACTCCATTCAAGGATACGGTAATTGCAGGCAATAATGTTGCTGGCAATGTTTTGCTGTTTTTTGACCCTGCACAGGGCGTTAAGGTTTCAGCGAAAGACAACTGGTGGGGAAGCACCAATGAAAAAGACTTTAAAAGCCGCATAATCAACGCAGATTATGCGCCGTGGCGTGCGCAGCCGGTTGAGGGAGCAGGAGGTGTTTCAAAATGAAGCTTTTGTTACTATTCGCAATTTTACTCCTATGCTCTGTTTCGGTGTTTGCCGCAGAAGGCAATTTTTACGAATTCGTCGTATCAAAGGATGGGAATACGCTTAACGTCAGCGATGTTGTCCTTAAGAGCGGCGAGGTTCCGGTAATGATTAATGATTTTTCTGATTACCGTTTGGCACTTGTTGATAGTAAAGATAATAAGCTGTATGAGTTCGGGTTCACCTTTGATACTGGTTTTTCAGGTGAAGTTTTTGGCGAAACAGGAAGTATTGCCCCTGCCGAAGGAAGCGCTTCCCTATCTTCCGTAGTGCTTTCTGTGCCTTATTTTCCCAAAGGCCAGCGCATGCTCATTTATGACAACACAGGGGCTAAGATTCTTGAGATACCAGTCGCCCACTTCGCCAACCTCTGCAACGACGGCGTTTGCCAGGATTCTGAGTCTTATGAGTCTTGCCAAGCTGACTGCCCGTCAGGAGGAGAAGACGACTACTGCGATTCTGTTGCTGACGGCAGGTGCGATGTTGACTGTGCTGGCTGGAAAGGGAAGGATTCTGACTGTGCTGATGAGGCCGGCGTTGAGCCTGCACAGAGCGGCAGCAACTTTGCCTTCAACACGCGCATGCTTGTCATTCTCGGAGGGGTGATTACAGCTATATCCGGGATGGTTGTGCTGTTCGCGAGGCTCAGAAACCGCAAAGAGGGCAAGAGTTAGCGGAGCAAAGCAAAAAGATATGAGTTTCCACGCAACGTCGGAAAAACCAGAGCAGAAACGGCAAAGGTTAAATATGCATGAGATATACTGATGCCATGAAAAAAGTTACGGCGTTAACTGCAATACTACTGCTTCAGGCACTCACAGCAGCAGCAATAACCGAAGACCGCGAAACAATATACGGAAGCGAGCAGCTACTGCTACAGGCAGGCATAACAGGCACGTTTGAACTACAGGCTGAGTCTTCTGACTACAAGGCAGACTACGTCCAGGCAAACCTCACCATATTCCCAAAACAAAGCGGATTCCAGGAAGCCACATTCACAAGGCTTGAACCCAAACCAGAAACAGGAAAAGACTACCTTTTATTCAAATGGGCGAATCCTGCCCCGGGACATTACGAGTTCACTGCAAATGCCGAAGTAATAACAAGAAACACGGCAGTGCCTGTAACAGACAAAGTGCAGTTCCCACTGAAGCAAACTGACGACAACCTGAAAGCATACACACAGCCATCAAAATACATAGACTCTGAAGACAAAGACATCATAAGCCTTGCGTCATCATTAGCAGCAGGGGAAGACGACCAGTATGTGGTTGTATACAAGCTTGCAGAATGGAGCAACCGCAACATAAAATACGACCTCAGCACACTGACAGAAAGCACAAGCCTCCCTGCAAGCTGGGTCCTGAGAAACAGGCAGGGCGTATGCGACGAGCTGACAAACCTATTCATAGCGCTGAACAGGGCGCTGGGAATACCTGCAAGATTCGTATCAGGCATAGCATACACAGACTCAGAGCTGTTCCCTGAAAGGTGGGGATTCCACGGATGGGCAGAGGTATACTTCCCGGGATACGGATGGGTGCCATTTGACGTAACATACGGACAATTCGGCTTTGTAGATGCGGGACACATAAAAATGGCAGAAACAGCAGACATATCAGAAACAACAACCAACTACCAATGGAAAGGAATAGACATAAAAGTGCAAACAGGAAAGATAAAACCGAAAATAGAAGTAAAAGAGGCAACAGGAGACTTCAACTACGGACTATCACTCAAATCAAAAGCGCTAAAGGATTCAGTCGGATTCGGCTCATACAACATAGAAGAAGTGGAAATAACAAACCTGCTTAACCAATACGCAGTAGCAGAACTTATACACTCAAACACAGAAGGGCTAAAGCTGGAAGGCGCAAACAAGAGAGACGTGCTTCTTAAGCCAAAAGAAAAGAAAACAGAATACTTCATATTAAGAGTGGCAGACAACCTGAATGAAGGACTCATATACACATTCCCGCTAAAAGTCCAGGCACACCTCACAGAAGCAGAAACAAAATTCACAGCAAACAGCAACGGCGAAAGCTTTGGAAAAGGCGAGCTTCAGGCACTGATGAAAGAAGAAAACCCGGAAAAAACCTACTCAAGAAGCATAACCCTTGAATGCCGCCAAAACAAAAAAGAGCTTTACACATACGAAACAGCAGAGATAGCCTGCAAAGCAACAAACACAGGAAATGTCGCACTGGAAAACCTGAAATTCTGCCACGAGGAATGCGAAAGGTTTTCCTTAGGCATAACACGAAGCCAGGAATTCAACTTCACAAAAAAATTCGGCAAAGCAGGAACAAACAGAGCAAAAGCAACAGTTGAAGAGGGCAATGCCGCAAAGACAGAATACATTGAGTTCAACGTGCTTGACGAGCCATCAATACAACTGAAAGAAGCAACTTACCCCAAACTGGCAACATTCAATGAAAAATTTGAAATCACACTGAGCGCGAAAAAGACTTCAACAACAACACCGCTAAACACCAAAATAGAAATAAAAAAGCTAAACGCCATGTTTGACATAGGGCGAATGGAAAACAACCAAAGACTAAAAACAGAAGCAAACGCTATAAAACTCAACGAAGGACAAAACAACATAACAATAACAGCCTCATTTGAAGACGCCAACGGGAAAAGGTATCTGGAAGAAGAAACAATCACGATAGAAGTAAAAAAAATGGGCTTAATGCAAAAAATACAAAAATTCCTCATAAAACTGTTCTGACAAGGTAAAGAGCCTCAAGCGCCACAGCAACAAAAACAAAATAAGAATAACGCCGCCCAACCATCAAAATGGCGCGAACAATGCGCCACTCATTCTTCCGAACAACAAACAAGCTGCCAGCAGGAAACCCGTAAAGAAAAACAAGAACAGAAACAGCAAAAAGGCTTTGCGAAGAGTGGGCAAGCAAAAAAAAGAAAACAGCAAGAAAAGGATAAAAATCAAACTTCCAAAACAAAAGAAAGGGAAAAAGGGCGACATAGGCAGCAATCCTCAACAGAAGGGAAACGCTGAAGTAATCAAGGGCAAAAGCGGCAACAGCTGCAAACAAAACCGCCTGAATCAAAGGAAAATACTTTCTGGCAGTCGGCATCTCCTCCCTCGCAGAACATGCAAGAAAAGCGCCAACAAGAACACCTGAAAAGGTAACAAAAACAGCAAGCAAATACTGAACAAGAGTCATTTTTCCATATCCATAATCTTCTTCAACCTGCGCGTGTGGCGCTCCTCATTGCTGTAAGGAGTCTCCAGCCAAACTTTTACAATACCCTTCGCAGCCTCAAGAGAGGTCCAGTCCCCTGAAAGGGCGAGGATGTTTGCAGCATTATGCTCCCTTGAGTGGCTTGCTGACAACTCATCAAAAGCAGAAACAGCACGAACACCCTTAACCTTATTGGCAGCAATCACCATGCCAGCAGCAGAACGGCATAACAAAATGCCAGCAACCTTTGGAAACTCCCCAATACCTGAAGCCATGCCAACAGCAGCAGCAACCTTAAAAGCATAATCAGGATAATCACAACTCTCCTCAGAATGAGTGCCAACATCTTCAACAAGGTAGCCAAGTTGCTTCAAGAACGGCTTCAACTCTTCCTTCAGCCTGAAACCACCATGGTCAGAACCAATAACGACTTTAGGCTTCTTCTGCTCCATAAAAAACACCTCACAGGCTGATTGCGAAAACGCCAGCCACAATCATAGCTATCGCCAACGCCTTTGTTAATAAAGTTTTCTTATCAACCCGCTCAACAAAAAAACCAGGCAGCCTGAAACTCAGAAAAACAGCAAAAACAAAAGTAAAAAAACCTGCAAGCTCTGACAAAGCAGACGTCAAAGAAGCAGAGCCGAGCATCAATGCAAAACCAAAAGCCAACATACCACAAACAAGAGTAAGCTCCCTCAGCAACAACACAAAAAACGCCTTCCTGAGATTAAAAATATCCCTGACAAAAACAACAGAACGCCCGCTAACAACAAGCACTACAAGAGCTGAAACAGCAATACCCAAGCCAAGAAAAAACGCAACCTCCCAAAAGGAGGCAAAGCCGTAAAGCCACTTGGCAATAACGAATGAGACTGAAGTAAAAAAACAAGCAACAGACATAAGGAAAAATACCTTACCCGGCCTAAAGACACCTACCAAATTACTTGAAGAAACCAAAAAAGCGCCAGCCACAACCAGAACAAAACCGGCAAAATCATAAAAACCAAGCCGCTCACCAAGAAAGAAAAAAGCAATAACAAGAACCATCACAGAAGAAAGAGACCACAAAGGAACAACACGCGAAGCCTCCTCAAGAGACAAAGCATGAAAATAAGGAAAGCCATTAGCAAAAAGCAACACACCGGCAAAAAAGCCAGCCAAAACCACTACAACAGAGGCAGCGCCAAAGTCAAAGCCAATAAAAGGCAACAAAGCAACAACCCAAAACCATGAAATGCCAGTAACAATGGAAAGATTAAAAGTGCTTAAATGCCTGTCACGCATAAACTTGTCAAGAACACCCCCAACACCAAAAAGAAGAGGGGCAACCAAAGCAAAAAACAGCCAAAGAGACATTATGAACTATACCTCCTCCGAACAAGAATAAAACACATTTGACATAAAAAAAACACCTACGAGAAAACGCAAATAAACCACTTTAATAAAGCTTTCTCCAAGCCAAAAATATATAAGCAAAAACACTAAAAGACAAGAATCATGACATTTCATGTTTTCCTGACAGAACCTGTAAAAAAAGATATAGACAAACTTGACAATTCAGAAAAAGCGAGAATTGAAAAAATACTAAAGCAGCTTTACGAAAAAGGAGAACAGATAGGCAAACCACTCTCAGGACTAGACTTTTTCCGAGAAAAAAAATTTGACGGAAAAAGGTTATACTATCTTGTATACAATCAATGGTCTGCCATTCTCGTTACAGCCATAAGCGACAAAAAAACACAACAGGCAACAATAAACCAAATAGTCAAAGAAATAAGCGCCTACCAGAGCTACATGCTTGACTTACTTAGAAAAAGAGGACTTGCCTGAAGGACGCCACTCAACAACCCTACCATCCTTTAAAGCTTCAAAACTCTCCCTAAACTTACCAACCAACTCCCAGTCAACCTCTGACTTCCTTTTAAGCGCCTCATACTCCACTTTTGATATTGTAACTGTTTCCATAACCCTATGGAATAACAATTTAGATATAAAAGGTTTTCTATGCGAAAAACTACCTCCACTCTGAATGGCCCCACTGAACCAGAAGGTCAACACCCAAACGAGAAACTTCCAAAGGAACATCACAAGCGCCAAAACACGAACCCGCCCAGATAATAACACCAGCGCCGGTCTTCTGCCTTATAGCATCCTGAATATCGCCAGCATAAGGCTTCAAGCCATCAGGAAGCTGAATGCACACAAGCCTGGCGTTCTCTTCCTTAATCTTAACTATGACGCTTTCCAACTCCAAATCGTATTTTGGGGTTTGCATAAGCAACGGGAAGCAGAACCAGCTTTAAAAAGATACCGCAGCACACAATAAATAAGAATTACCTATTAACTAATATAAAAACCAACCATTCTTACAGCATAACCTCGTCAAGCTCATACCTGCTGAGCTTGTGCTTGTTGATGACAGACGAAAAACTCCTGCGGGCAGCCTTGCGCTTCTGCTCAAGCTCGTCAAGGATTTCCTCATCCCCCTCCTCATACTGCATTTCCTCAAACAAACCTTCGCTCATTTCAACCCTCCAAAAAACCCATTTGTTGTTACTTTCAGGTAGTGTAACCTATTTATAAATCTTTCGGTTGGCAACTGCAACAGCAAAACACGACAAAAGAAAAGCAGTATTAATGCCTTACGGCCGCATGTCCAGTGTCCAGTGGAGAAACAGGATTACTTAATTCTTCTCCCTGCCTTCCTCTCAGCAACATAAGGAAGCCTAAAGTAATGCCTGCAAACAAGGCAGTAGAAAACGACTTTCTGCTTCTGAAGCCTGACACGAACTGTTTTGCCGGGAACCCAGAAAGAGCTGCAATGCCTGCAAAAACGCCTCCTGAATTGCCCGGGAACAGAAACACGCGCACGCTCAGCAGCACGCCTTGCCTTCCTGACAAAACGCAGAGCAGACTCAGGACTTTCAGAAAAAACATCCTCAGCATGCCTGAACAAATCGGTGACAAGAGCAACGGCAAGCTTACGCGACGCTTCCCGGTCAGGCTTTTTCATTGCAGTAATACAATGAGCAGACATTTATAAGCTTAATTGCTACCCGCCATCGCCTGACTTCTGGCAGCACACAAGATTAGGGCTGCTACAAACATACCTAAGCCCGGCAGGATGCTTCAAAGGCGTGCCGCAGGCAGCAATGCACGAAACAGAAGATGAAACAGGACACAACTCCTTAACGGTCCTGCAGCAAACCTTACCGGCAGGAACAGAACCCTCACTAAACTTGGCAAAGAACTGCTGCTCAAAATCACTGCAAGAATCGCGCACATTAAGATTAGCCCCTGAACACTGCCGCTCAGAAGCAGAAGACAAACCAGGAACAAAATTACCAATGTAGCCTGTAAAAACCATAACAACAACCACCAAAACAACAAGAACAATGGCGGCAATAACAATAGTATTCAAAGACAAACCCTGAGCCTTAGAGGACATAACTGAAACAACAGCAAAGCATTATTTAAAAGTTTCTGAAAAGCAAAATGGACAGAAATGAAAACCACAAAAAAAGATTTATATAGTAATCTTCCAAAAAGAGAAAAATGCACGACAACCAAGGCGCAAAGGCAGCAATAATCATTCTGGCACTGGTTGCAGCGCTTACAGCAATAGACTACATAGGAAATCAACACAACAATGCAATAACAGGACACCAAACAGCAGAAGAAAGCAAAATACCCGGATTCGTGCTGGAAAAAGGATGGAACCTCATAGGAATAACAGACGACATGACAGGCAAAACCAC
>JACPBT010000106.1 GCA_016180145.1 Candidatus Woesearchaeota archaeon
TAATCCGCCTACTTTTTGTATTATGCAGTTTCCTGCCAGTCTTCCGCCTTTCAGCAGGTCTTTCTTAGTTGCTCCTATCATGTTTGGTGTGACTGCCACTAAATGTTGACCTTCTTTAAGGTTGAACCCAGGTATGTTTGTTGTGGTTGTTCCTGCTTTGGTGGTGGCTGGCGTGCTTGTTATTGCTGTTTGTGTTGTTGTTTTTGTTTCTCCTTTGAGTTCTGTTGTGCAATCTTCTTCTACAGAGAACGTGAAAGCAGTTCCAATATCGCTTGTTTGCAGTTTATTAGCCGCGCTACTATCTTTTATTTTGCATTCTGGCATCCATTCTTTGACACTTTTTCCTGTTGTTTCTGGAAGGACTGCAAAAAAATAAATGTCGCCTTTTTTCAGGTTCTTTGCAGTTAAGTCCGCTTTTGGCAGGTCTTCTATCCTTGCTTCAGGATGGAATTGGCAGTCTTCCTCAGGCTTTATGATATATATCCTTTCGCGCGGTGCATTAATGACGTTATAATAATAATAACCCTCATCTTTTATTTTACAGTTATTTTTATGTGCCATTATAAAGTCAACATCTAAAGCAGGACTAGATTCCTTTATAAGTATGACCTCTTTTTCAATCCCGCCCTTTAGATTGTATGCAGGAATCAGGGCATTCGCGCTTTGCCCTGTTTTTATTGTGGTTGGCGTGCTTGTTGCTGCCGTTTGTGTTGTTGGTGTCGTGTCCGACTTTATCGTTATTATGACTACCTCACCACCTTTTTCTACACCATCTTGTATAATGGAAGCAACGCCTACCCTTAAGACGAGGTTTCTGCTCTTTGAATTTTCTTTTATGGAGGGCGTTTGGCTGTCCAAAAGGTATTCTATCACTCTTGTTTCACCGGATTCAATAGCGTTCTCCCTGTCACTCCATGTTATCACTATTCCGATTGTCCCAATTACCTGTTTATCCGTGTTTTCTTCTAAAACATCTACTGTAACATAGAACTTATCAACCAAGTTTTCTCCTGCGTTTTTTACTTCTATTGTTAGTTTTCCTGTTTCTTTGTCGTAAGTTGGTGTTCCGCGTATTTGCAAATCTGCGGTTTCAGAAGTTTGGTATCCTGTTGGTGTGTTTTGGTTTGTTCCGAGTTGGTCTATTCCCCATAGTAGGACAAGCATTGCTGCGAGTATGGTTAGAAGTTTTAGTTTGCTGTTGTTTGGTGTTGTTGTGGCTTTTTCAGGCTTTTTCATCTGCGCAAGCGCCTTTTTCGGCATTTCCCTATTTAAATGTTCACTTTTTTGTGTTGAAGTATGGGCTTTTTGCGAGTATTTTTTTGTCCTGTTCAAGCAGTCCCGTGTTCGGGTAGTTCCAGTGGTATTCGCATGACTTGTCTTTGGCAGCATAGAGTGCTGCGTCTCCTACTATTGGGTAGTCTGCTGACTCTCCTGCATATGCTCCTCCTCCGAATGCTGCTATCCATGTGATTGTTTTGCCCGGTTGGGCAGGGATGCCTTTGCTTTTGAGTTCAGTTTCCATGTTGGAGCGAAATATTCCGCCGTTGCAGGTTGTTTCTGTGTCTCCGCCTTCATTGGTGTTGCACCAGTATAATCCGTGGCTTTTTTCTCCGTTAACAATCTTTGTAGGGAGCATGGTGAATGTGGCTCCTGTGTTTTTCAGGTAGAACTGCCTTGCTTCTTCAAACATGCTGTTTATGTAGTCTCTCATTTCCTTGTCAACGTCAAAATTTGCTGAGATAAATATCACTGGCTGCACTTTGTAGCTCGTGTCAAATGTTCTGCATTTTCCTATAATGCATTCCTGTTCTTCCGGGCACAGCGCTTCATCATCTATTTTTTTATTGCAGTTGTTGTCTTTGCCGTCGCATACCTCTTCTGTTGGCGTGCACTTTCCCCCTTCTGCTTCTTCTGTGCAGTCTCCGACTTTTATTACCATTCCTTTGCCTGTGTAGCCGTCTCCGAGGAAGTCGTTTGGCAGCAGGCTTTGCCATCCTACGTAGCTTTCTTCCTCTTCTCGTTGTTCGCTTACTCCGCTTGGCAGGTATACCCATGCCTTTTCTATGTTGCATCCTCTTATTTTGATGTCCTGTAGTTTT
>JACPBT010000044.1 GCA_016180145.1 Candidatus Woesearchaeota archaeon
GAGAAAGCAAGGAAAGTTCTTGACAGCTATATTGTGAAGGATTAAAAAAATGCGGACTTCAAACAATTAAGCATCTATCTCCTACCGCGCTTCGTTCTTGTTAGAATGGGTTGAGCTTCTGAATAACCCGGCTCAGGTCCATCATCTACATTATGGTCGTATTGGGCAACGCCAGTCACTACAAGCATGACACTTAATTTTTTGAGCGTGTGCTTTGTTCTGTTGAAAGAAAATTCTGCCAAATCATCTAATTTAACTGTTGTGAAGCGTTCTGCTTCTGCTCTCACAACTTTAAAAACGTCGCCTGACCTGAACCGCCCCAGGTCTTCTCCGTTAAATACTTGCGTCACAAGTTTATCAAGAAATGGCGCTAAATCTTCAGGGGCAGTTGAATAGTATTTTCTTGAATAATCAAAGTTGTCCGCTTCCAGCAATGCTTTATAAAATTCGTAAAAGCGCTTGGGGCTTACTAAACCGTTTCCGGGGAAAACAACATCATCTGCCGGCGTGTGGTTAATAAGCTTCACCAACCCGGTCATATTTCCTTTAACTTTTGTGTCTGTCGCTAAAAAGGTAAGCTCTTCATAATGTCTTGAAAACTGTTGGTCTACTCCTTTAAGGGCAGCACCTCCTTTTAATTCTGCATCATCATGATACGACCATTCGCTGCAGTTAACTGTGCTGACATAGAAGCCGCGTTGCAAAAAATCTGCTTGCATGCCATATTGTATCGGAGTGTCTTATTTATATTTTTCTATGATGGCAGGTTTCTTTAGAAGGTTTTTTAAATCAGTTGGGAGTTCTGTGTTTTTATGGTTGAGCTGATTGTTACTGAGAAGCCTAAGTCTGCGCAGAGGATAGCTGAGGCTCTTGCTGAGGGCAAGCCTCTGAAGAAAAAGGAGAAGGGTGTTTTCTATTATGAGGTTACTCGTGGCAAGAATGATATAATTGTGGGCTGTGCTGTTGGCCACTTGTTTGGGATTGCAGAGAAGGAAAAGAAGGGCATGAAGTATCCTTCTTTTGATGTTGAGTGGAAGCCCCTTTATGAGGTTGATAAGGGCGGCGCTTTTTCTAAAAAGTATTATGATGCTTTGAAGGCTTTGTCTAAAAGGGCTGATGCTGTGACTATTGCCTGTGACTTGGATTTGGAAGGGGAGGTCATAGGGCTTAATGTTCTGAGGTTTATCTGCAGGCGTAAGGATGGCAGGAGGATGAAATTTTCCACTCTGACCAAGCCGGACCTTGTGAGGGCTTATGAAAATGCCTCTCCGAGCATTGAGTGGGGGCTTGCCCATGCAGGGGAAACAAGGCATGAGCTTGACTGGTATTATGGCATTAACCTTAGCAGGGCGTTGACTTCTTCCATTAAGTCTGCGGGGATGTTTAAGATTTTGAGCATTGGGCGTGTTCAGGGCCCTGCTTTGAAGATTGTTGTTGAGAGGGAGAAGGAGATTGCCGCTTTTAAGTCAGAGCCTTTCTGGCAGCTGGAGCTGCATGGCAGGGTGAAAAGCGGCATTCTTGTTGCGCTTCATGAGGCTGATAAGTTCTGGAAAAGGGATGAGGTTGATGCTGTATACCGCAAAACTAAGGGAAAGGATGGGAAGGTAAGCAGTATTAAAAGGCAGGAGTTTGAGCAGTTGCCGCCTCACCCTTTTGACCTTACCACTCTTCAGACTGAGGCTTACAGGTGTTTTGGGTTGAATCCTAAGACTACGCTTTCAATTGCTCAGGAGCTTTACACTTCAGGGTTTATATCTTATCCGAGGACTTCTTCCCAGCAGTTGCCTGATTCAATAGGTTATGAGTCTATATTGAAGCAGCTTCAGAAGAATCAGTCTTATGAAAAGCTTTGTGCTGAATTGTTAAATAAAAAACTCTCTCCTAATAATGGGAAAAAGACTGACCCTGCTCATCCTGCAATATTTCCGACAGGCACGCATCCAATGAAGCTTAACGAAGTTTCCCAGAAGGTTTATGATTTGGTTGCCAGGCGGTTCATGGCAACCTTTGCAGGCTCTGCGCTTAGGGAAACGGTTACTATTGGCATTGATGTTGAGGGCGAGCAGTTCTTGGCTGCTGGCACGAGGACTAAGGTTGAGGGCTGGCACAGGTTTTATGGCCCTTATGCGAGGATGAAGGAGGTTGAGCTTCCTGAAGTTAAAAGTAACGAGTTCGTAACTCAGGAAAGTTTGGATATTCTGGATAAGGAGACCAAGCCTCCTGCAAGGTTTACTCCTGCCTCAATCATCAAGGAGCTTGAGAAGCGCAATCTTGGCACAAAGGCTACGAGGGCTGATGTTGTTGATACGCTTTTTCAGCGTGGTTATGTTTCTGACAAGGCGATTAAGGCTACTGATTTGGGTGTGGAGATAGTTGAAACTCTTGAAAAATATGTTCCTGAGGTGGTTGATGAGGAGCTTACAAGGCATTTTGAGCTTGAGATGGAGGATATACGCGAGAGCAGGAAGAAGGGCGGGGATGTCCTTGAGGAGGCTAAGGTTGTTCTTACAAAGATACTTGGCTCATTTAAGAAAAAGGAAAAGGATGTCGGTGCTGAGCTTTTTGAGGCTACAAAGTCCTCAGAGATTAAGGAGAATACTGTTGGGAAATGCGTTAAATGCTCCGGAACTCTTATGATAAAGCGGGGTAAGTTTGGCAGGTTTGTTGCGTGCAGCAATTATCCTGAGTGCAGCGTCACTTTCAAGCTACCGAGTAATGGCATGGTAAAGACAACTGCAAACGCCTGCGAGCAGTGCAGCCATCCGAAGATACTGATAATAAAGAAGCGGAAAAAGCCTCAGGAGACGTGCATCAATCCTGATTGTGAAACAAAGGTAACTCCTGAGGCGAGGAAGCAGATAAGCGAAGGCGAGAACAAGCCCTGCGCAAAATGCGGTGAAGGAAAGATGGTTCTGAGAAAAAGCGTTTATGGCAGCTTCCTTGGATGCAACAAGTTTCCTAAGTGCAGGAATATTATGAAGCTGTCGTAATTCCCCAATAGCCCTAAAGATTAATAAACTCGCTCTCTTATTGGCTTATTATGATTGGGGAGTATGAGGTTGTGGTTAGGAGTTTGCTTGCTCTTGTTGCTGGTGCGTTGATTGGGCTTGAGAGGGAGAAGACCAGGCATTCTGCTGGCATCAGGACTCACATGCTTGTTTGTGTTGGCTCTGCGCTTATCACGCTTACTTCTATTGAGATGTTTCCTGAGGACTCTGCAAGAATTGCTGCGGGCATAGTTACCGGTATTGGCTTTCTTGGCGCAGGCACTATTTTCAGGGATAAAAGCAATGTGAAGGGCTTGACTACTGCTGCGAGTATTTGGGCTGTTGCAGGCATGGGTATTGCTTTGGGTGCTGGCGCTTATTTTATTGCTTTGGTTTCTGCTGCTGCTTTGCTTGTGACGCTTGAGTTTGGCAGGCTTGAGAGGATTTTTATTAAAAGAAGGAAATGATGCAAGCTGCTGTAACATCCGCTGCTGCAAATAATCTTTTGCTAACCCGAAATCCTCGTTTGCATAAGATATAACAGAGCTTACGACCAAGCTGTTTATGATGCAGTAGAAGGCGCTCTTGCTGCTTTCTCATCTACACGCTGAATGGGTGCTGTTCTTCTTTCAGGATTGTTGGTGAGCTGCCTCCGTGCCATGTGATTCTCGGTCTTACCCTCATTGGGTAGAGTCTTTCGTTTGTGTCGTCAAATAGTATTGCCGCTCCTTTTTCGTCTGGCAGTTTGGATAGTGCTGTGTCCAGTCCTTCTCTCATGTAGCTTTGCATTAGTGCTGCCAGCGCGTCTGTGTCTATTTTTGCTGTTATGTGGTGCGCTATGACTATGTCTGATTGTGTCATTACGTCTGTGTGTATCTGCCCGGGTTGTTGGGATGCCAGCACAAGTGATATTCCGGGTTGTCTGCCTTCTCTGAGTAGTGTGAGTAATGAGTCTGTCGCTGCTGTTGTGCCGTGCCTTCCTACGAACTCATGCGCCTCATCCACCATTATCCAGATTAGCGGGACTTCTTTTTGTTCTTCTTCCTCTCTTACGAGTCTTGTGAATGTTTTTACGTTGTGGTATTCTTCTGCCTGTCTTGCCTGCATTCTTTTGAGGAATATCTGCCTGCATAGTATTCCTATTACCAGCGCTCTTACGCTTGTTTTGTTGACTGATGATGCGTAGCTGCTTACGTCTATTACTGTTATCTGCCCTGGTGCCATTATTTCAGATATTGGGATGCCTTTCCTGCTGAACAGCCCCCATGATGCTGCGGTGAGGAATATGTTTTCTGCTGCTGATTTTGTGTATTCGTCTGTCCTTTCATCTGCCTGTATTGCTGCTGTTATCTCTTCTGTTCCGTAGTCGTTTTTTTCTTTGAGGCTTGCTATTACTCTTCCTATTAGCGAGCCTATCGGTGTTGTGAGTTCTATGTTGAATGCATTGCACCAGTCTGCTGCGCTCAGTTCAGATGGCTTTATTGAGAATGGTGAGTCTATCGGAAGCCCTTTTTCCTTTGCCTGCTGGTAGTATCCTTCTGGGAAGTATATCTTGACGTTGAGGGGCTCGTATTTCAGCTTCCACTCCCTTAGTAGTGCGGCGTCCTGCTTGTTTTCGTATTTCATTGTCCAGTATATGCCCATTGTGTCAAACATTATTATTGATAGCTTTGACTTTACGTCGTATGGCAGTGTCATCATGCCTTCTGCGATTGAAGCCATAGTATAGCTGTTATGGACTATTACGTCGTTGGCGATGAAGTTGTGCAGTTTGGGAACGGTTAAATCGTAAACTTCAAATTTTCCTTCAAGCTTTTCTATTCCGGCAATTTCGTCCCAAAATATGTCAGAAGTTGCTAAACTGTAAAGAAACTCGTTTTTGTCTGCGGCAGCTATTTCCAGTAAGGTGTCACGGGAGGGCGCATAACGCATTCTTTCCCTCATTGCCTTTGGGTGTTTATAGTCAAGTTCTCTTTCTATTGCTGCCCAGTTTTTTGGCTTGTAGATTTGCCAGATTTCTTTTGGAATTGTGTCTGTATTTGGGTTTCTTTTTGTTTTGAGGGCGTATTCAATTTCGTTCAGCATTTTAAGCCTTTTTTTGCCGAAAAAGCCTATTTCTGAAATAAATCTGGATACGTGTTCGCCATTAATTACGAGTTCATAAGAATTGAATAATTTCCCGTTGCACTTAACTTTGCGCGAGCGTAACTTTGAAAGAACGCCGAACCTCAGCAGGAGGTGCTGCACCTGCCGGGCAAGGTTTATGCTGATGGTGGAGTATGAAACTTCCCAGCAATCTCTGCCATTATGGTGGGAGTTGTAAATGCTGCCATCGCAGCTGAACAGGCGGTTAAGAAACAGGCTTAGGAGTGGTTTTTGCAGCTGCATTATTTGCTGCGGTATTTGCTTTTCGGCGGAAAGTTTTTTAGAAAGCCCGTGATTTTCAAGAAACACTCTTATTGGGGTCTTTAACATTATTGCCAGGCTGGTAAGCTGTCCATTATTAAGTCTGGCGCCTGCGGGCTGTTGTGAAGACAGCTGCGAGGTAAAGTTTCTGGTATATAACCTGTAGCAGCCCGCCTTTAATGGGGCAACTTCAATGTTGCTGTCAAATTCCTTTGCAGATGCTGAAAAATCAGAAACAATTGCAGGGTCTGTATTTGCGAAAAGCACACCTTGAACGAGATGCCCTTCTGCAATAAGGTAAGCGAGAAGCTTTACGTGGGATTCTGGCATTGTCTTTGAGCCGAAATTCGGCAGCTCTCGTGGGGCAGCTATCCGCTCCCCGATTCTGAAGCTGTCCGCCTTTTTCCAGCCCAAAAGCGAAAGGAGAGGGTGCTCAGGGGTCAGCTTTATTTCTCTGCCGCTGCGCATGGTTAGCTTAAGAATGTTTTTTACGCTGCGCTTAAAAAAAGCAGACTTTTGGGATGTTACAATTTTCAATTCCTGATTCAATGATACAATGTCTGAACTATTCTCATCTAATTCGGCAATTGGGCATAGGCGTCCATCATCCAGCGCTATTAGCGTGTCTCCAGTTACGCACTTCCCGCTTCCACGCTTGCCAGTAATAAAAACGACATGGCTTTTTGCCGCATCCATCAGTATTTCGTTTGAGAGTGATGTTGTCTGTCCCATGGTTACATAATGCCTTCCGAGAAGGAATGTTGCTTTAGTGCCAAGTTTCTTTCTGTCTTCAGCGTCCCTGCCTGCTATTATCTCATACATGGTTTTTTCTTTTATTGCAGGGTATAAATATTTAGTGGCGGCATAGAGGAATTCATTAAGAATGCTGCTAAGGCTTTGATGGATGAGTTTATGGCTGCTCTTGAGGCTGCTCCGAAAAGTTCAGGTGTTGTTGGCATTGAGCGCTCAAGCTCTGTTAGAAAGCCTGAGAAATGCGGGTTTGGCGCTGATTTTGCAGGCAGGATGCTTGATAATGCTCCTTCAAGGAAGGGCAGGTATGTTCTGGCTGAGAAAAAGCAGTGGTAGCATGAGGTTTGTTCTTGTCAGCAGCAATCAGAGGAAGATTGATGAGCTTGTCCTGCTTTTGAAGCCCGAGTTTGACATTGAGGTGCGGAAGTTTGAGTATCCTGAGCTGAAGCTTGACGACCCTTGTGAGATTTCCATGGCTGCTGCTAAGATGCTTGCTTCCCGCCTTTGCAAGCCGGTAATTGTTGAGGATTCTGGTTTTTTTATACAGTCTTTGAATGGTTTCCCGGGAACCTGCACTAAGTATGTTCATACAAGAATTGGAAATGACGGGTTGTTGAGGGTTATGAAAGGAGTTAAAAGCAGGGCTTGTTTCTACCGCTCTGCTGTTGCTGTTTGTTCGCCGGGAAGCGCTCCTTTATGTTTTTTTGGTGAGGAGGAGGGCAGGGTTGCTGAAAAGGCAAGTGGTGTTAAAGGCTGGGGGCAGGATGCTATTTTCATTCCTAAGGGAAAGAAGAAAACTTATGGCGAGTTGGGGCATTCAGGCTTTCATCTTTTCAGGCAGCGTGCAGTTGAGCGGCTGAAGGCTTACTTTGCTAGCCGCCGGAAATGACAGACAGTATTTTTATTTCGTCTTTGTCTGCGAGCTT
>JACPBT010000045.1 GCA_016180145.1 Candidatus Woesearchaeota archaeon
ACAGAGGCCTGCTCAGATACGGATTCAAAGACGCAGCTGACGAGCTGCTGGATAAAACAACGGCTGCAATAAAAAAGAGCGGCTTCCGCGAGTATTACAACCCACTGACAGGAGAAGGGCTTGGCGCAAGGCAGTTCGGCTGGAGCACGCTGGTAATGGATATGATTAAGAACAGATAATAGTAAATCTCATCAATTTGCGAACAATTTGAGATTTACTAAATAGCAAATCGCATTGTAAAAGTTTAGTTATTAATGCGATTTGCTATAACAGGACAAATGCGCTGCACCGAAAACATTTAATAACCCGCCAAAACCACAATAAAAACAATGGACAACCTCCTGCCGTTTGAAAAGCTTAAAAGAGAAGTTCTTACAAAAAGGGAAGCTGAAACAAGCCCTGAACACGGCTGCAAGCCGGAAGAAAGAACCGCAGAAGAGCTGATAAGCTGCGGAATAATAAATCTTGACAAGCCATCAGGGCCAAGCTCACACCAGGTATCAGCATACGTCAAGATAAGCAAAACAGGACACTCAGGAACACTTGACCCAAAAGTAACAGGAGTCCTTCCGGTGGCGCTCGGAAGGGCAACAAGAATAGCAGAAGTGCTGCTCACCGCAGGAAAAGAATACGTATGCCTCATGCAACTGCACAAAGACCTTGAAGAAGCAACAATAAGAAAAGCATGCAATGACTTTGTAGGAAAGATAAAGCAGCTGCCGCCTGTAAAAAGCTCGGTAGTCAGAAGAATCAGGGAAAGAAACATCTACTACCTTGACATCATAGAAATAGACGGAAGAGACGTCCTGTTCAGAGTCGGATGCCAGGCAGGAACATACATAAGAAAACTCGTATCTGATATCGGCGGGAAGATTGGCGGGGCGCACATGCTGGAGCTGAGAAGAACCAAAGCAGGACCATTCAGGGAAGAAAACGCATTCACACTACACGACATAACTGACGCATACCACTACTACAAAAACGAGGGGAACGAAAAATACATCAGAACATTACTCCAGCCGATAGAAAAAGCAGTGGAACACATCCCAAAAATATGGATACTTGACGGTGCAGTAGAAAGCCTATGCCACGGAACAAGCCTCAAAATGCCCGGAATAGCGAAGCTTGAAACAGAAATAAAACAAAACGACACGGTAGCTGTAATGACACTGAAAAATGAGCTCGTATGCTACGGCACAGCGACGGCAGACACAAAAAAAATGATGAAAGAAACAAAAGGAATAGCTGTAAAGCCTGACGCAGTGTTCATTAAACCCGGGATATATACGAGAGTGAGCTGATATGGCAATTAAAATAAGGAAAGCAACCGAAAGAGACTTGGACAAAATAAGGCGTGGCTTTAACTGCCTTGAAGAATGGCAGAACGAACACCGCCTCTTTCACAACTTCATAAGAGGAGAAACAACTCCAGCTATGAAAGCAGGACTTAACGAAGCAGGAGAAGGCAACAGGTGGCCAACCCTATTGGAAAAATCAGTAAAAGAAAAGAAGTAATCACCTTCTCTTTCTTTTTTTTCTTCTTGGAGAACCAAAAGTTGCTTCGATAAAACTTTCCCCTACATCTAAGAAAGATGGTCGTCTTTGTCTTTCTCTGAAATCTCTCTCTGCCCGTAATTGCCCCTCTCGCCTATAATAGTCTTCTCGTCTCCACCTATCTGCTTCTTCGCTTTGTTGCCTATTCCGTTCCACCCTTGCTCTATCCCATCTCGTGAATGAGTCACTTGTTAGCATCATCATTCCGACAAAGATTATTAATCCAATAGCAAGCGAATAATCAGCCGAAAGGTTGCTGTAATAAAGAATTGTAAAAGATATGGCAAGCCCGAAAACCGCTGAGAAGATTAACCTAAATTTTAATTTTCCTCTCATTTTTAAGGTATTCGTTATTATCCCTTATAAATTTTCTGTTAGTCCAGAAGGGCGACAGGAGGGTTTTCAGGAAAGCCGAAAGGTTTACGTCCAACCGAATAGACAGAGCTAAAAAATCAGGCGATAGGTTTATAAAGAAAACCGCAAGCTTACACCACAGGTGAAAAAAATGGAAGTGCCGTTGCCAGTGGTAATCGCAAAGGAAGACAAGTGGTTTGTGGCCTCATGCCCAATCCTTGACATTGCCACGCAAGGAGAAACAGAAGAAGAAGTCAAGGAAATGATGAAAGACCTTATCAACGATTATTTTAACGACCCTGACACGCCAAAGCCCGAGCTAAGGACAATAATGCAGGTTTCCCTAACAAATATCCCTGCAGAAATTCCGGAAGGTGTTTTACATAGCAAAGCTTCGCCCCCTACCACAGCGTAAGGTAATCCAAATTCTGACAGAAAACGGCTTTCTGGAAGTCAGATCTGCCAAACACATAACCTTCAAGAAAACTGATGTAGAAGGCAAAGTATGGACAACGTGAGTGCCACACCATAAAGAAGTGAGCCTTTTCGTAATAAATTACATAATAAGGCAGACAGGAAAACCAAGGGAAGAATTTGAATAAATAGCAAAGGATTAAGCTGCCTTCATTAAACCCGGGACATATCTTGCAAAGAAGGAAGGTAAGGAAGCCCTGCAAGACTGATGCCATAATGCTTTTTCATGGCGTCGTAAATGGCCGCTTCAAAAACAAGTTTCTGCCTCAATGCATCAAAAACAGCCTTCCTGCCTTCGGCTGTTTCAGGAATTTTAGCTGTGAGCTGCTGGAGCCTTGACGTCAAATCCATCAAACTAAGCGAATCGGGAGTGAACTGCGGGACAGGCTTTGCAGGAGTCCACCCGCCATTGACTATGCCAAGCGGGTTGTAGTCGCCATTAGCAGCATTAATTAAAACATTAAACTCAAGCCCTCCACGGTCTGCGCCGCCGGCAGCAACATTGCTCATCATGCCATAAGTACCGCTAAGGCACCTAAGCACAATGTCAAGCTGCCTGCTAACAGGGTCACTAACATTTAACTTACCTTTGTGCTCGGCGAAGAAAGTAACCAAGCTCCCGTCATGATATTGGGACAATGCACGAACCTCCCAGGCAAGCTGCTCAGAAGGCTCCGAAAACATATTGATATCAACCATAGCCGGAAACTTGAAGGCGCCACTATATAAATCTTTCTGTTTTTTAACCACTACTGAGTAGTTTTAATCTACTACGAAGAGGTTTGTGCTGTTATCAACCTCAAACAAGCCAATCCTTGCACCGGCATCAAGCCACGCATGGGCGTAGCTGGCAGCAGCCAGCGCTGTAAGGAGGTCACCCTTCCTGGCAAAATGCCTTGAGTCACTAAGATAGTTTTTAGCCATTGCCAGAAAGTCAGCTGCATGGCGCTTATCCGCATTCTGGGCAATCTTTACTAAGGTCAAAGCCTTTTCAGTCATTGAAAGATATTTTTGCAGTTTGGCGTTTACATCGGCTTCAGGATTTTCCCGAACAAATTGCGCAATGCCTTTATCAGCACCGAACATACTTTTCATAGCTTTAACGGAAAATGCGCCACTAATTTAAATCTTTGCAATACTGGCAGATATTGACTCACACAAACTCCTCCTGCGACCTTTTCCGAATCATGCAGACTACTTCCATGTCAAGCTCCCCGTTGTAAAACTTCAGAGTCCCAGAGAAAGTGCTGCGCCTGCGCTGAGACTGATTAAAACCTGCGCCCCTAAAATAATTTGAGAGGTCAAAGACAATCATGCGCTGAAGCAGGGCGAAATCAGACTTATACTGCCTGAAATCCAGAATCCTTCCGTTAACCAAGATAAATTTTTCCGTCATGAATTTATCACCCGCTTATACCAACGAACTATTTTAGCCATTCATCAAACTGCCTCTTTGCTTTTCTCTTTGAACCATTGCGACCATGAAGGCGCCGGAATAACCGGCGCCAATTGCCGAGGGGAAAATGAAAAACGCCGAGGCTGGAATTTTCGCCCAGACGAGTATCAAACTTAGATGCCCTTTCAGACAGAGTGGTTTCGGCACTCTGCACCTGCCAGTCGGGTGCTTTTTCTTTCTCATTTTGTTCTCCAAAACAATTATAACAGAAAACCTAAATAATTAATAAAAAATGGTTAGGTTTTCTGAATATAATAGAGGAAAATTATATTAAAAACTTTTGTCCTCTATTATAAATGCGCCGGGGACGGGATTTTCACCCGTGATGATTTGAACCCGCGTGATGGCGGGCGCCATCAACTGGATTATAAGTCCAGCGCTTTAAGCCAGACTCAGCCACCCCGGCATTGAAAAAATTTATATATGCATCTCTTTCACCTGTAAACTGCGGGCGCCATTAACTGGAGTAATAAGCCACTCCGTTTCTTTTAATTTTGTTTTTACCATTTTGAGCAACGCCGGCATAAAATTTTTATAGTTCAAGTTTCACCTTTTTTTGGGTTTGTCAAACCGTTGCTCGCCGTTTTGGCGACACTTTTTTTCATTTCTAACCACTGCAGAAACCGTTTAAATACCCTATGGGTGCATGTCCAGTGCCAATGGGCAAAAGGGCTGAAACGCCAAAAATATCAGGTTTCAGAGCCTGAAAAGCCATTGCGCAAATCTTCCGAAAATGTCCAATGCTCAGGAATACTGAGCAGCCCTCTGCCTGTAAAGCTTACTTGAAGGCTGCAACGCGACAGCCTTCAGAAAACTCGCCTTTGCAAGTTCAGTGCTGTTAAGAAACCCGTAAATTATTCCCAGATTGTAATAAGCCTCATGATTCCACGGATTAAGCGCAAGAGATTTGCGGAACAGGGCAATTGCCTCATCAAAACTGCCAAGCTGCCCCTTAACAATGCCAAGGTCGCTGTAAGCCTTGTAATAGGAAGGACTGGCTGAGATGGCTTTGCCCATCACTTCCCCGGCAGCCGTTAAAAGAGAAGCATTTTTGGATTCAAGATAAGAATAATAATAAGCCAAACCAAGAGAATCATAAGCCTGCGCATAATCAGGAGAGGCGTTAATGGCAAGCATAAACTGCCCCTCAGCAGAATCATAAGCCCCCTGACGCATATAAACAATGCCCAGATTGTAATGCGCCTTGTCATTAAGAGGATTCAGCGAGATTGAACGGAGAAGAGCAGACTCAGCCTCAGCCAGCCTGCCACGCTGCTCATAAGCAAAACCAAGATTTGCAAAAACAACAGAATTATGAGAGCTGGTTTTAGCAGTCTGCTCCCACAAAACAATGTCATCAGCCCAGTCGCGATTCCTGTCAAAGGTAAGAAGGGCAAAAGAGACGATGACAATAAATGCAACCGCAAAGGCAACGCTGCGCCTTGGCAGCCTGAAAACCGCATAGGCAAACAACAAAGCAGCCCCGGCAGAAGCAAGATAAAGATAACGGTCAGCCATAAGAATCTGAAGAGGCAGCACATTGGAAAAGGGAAGCAAAGCCACGAAAAACCAACCAATTGAAAACAACACAACAGGGTGATGCCTGCGAAGCAGAAAAGCGGCAAAGCCAACTGACAAAAGCAGCAAAAATGAAGCAACAACAAACGGCTCAAAAAAAGAGCCTGCAACGGAAACATCACGGTAAAGAGTCAAAGGATAAGGAACAAAAACAAGCCAAACATAATAAACAAAAACCTTCAGCATTGTAAGAAGCGTGGCAAACAAACTACCCCCCGGATAAACAGAAGCCCTTGCGCCCAAATGCACGACAAAAAGGCGAAAGGCTACAAAAACGGCAAGGAGCGCAGAAAAAAAACCTGCCGGAACAAAACGCCTGACGCCAAGCTTCTTATCCCCAAAAACAAGCTCATAAAGGACAACAAGCAACGGGAAAACAAAAGCCTCCTCAGAAGAGAACAAGGCAGCGACAAAAGAAACAAGCGAAAAAACAAGAAAACGCCTTCTGCGGGAGGAAATATAACTCATATAAAGATAAAAAGCAAGCAAAACAAGAAAAATGCCAAGCAGGTCAAAACCTCCTGTAATGAACGCAACCCTTTCAGAATGAACAGGATTAACGGCAAAAACCAAAGCAGCAACAACAGGGACAAAGCCATGCGCAACCCTCCGGAATATAAGAAAAACAAGAACAGAGGACAAAACATGCCAGAAAATGCTGTTAAGATGGTAACCAAAAACATTATCTGCCCAAACCGCATAAGTAAGCGAATAAAGAACCGTCCTCAAGGGCCTGTAAAGGCCATAAACCGTCCCTGAAAAAAAAGAAGGAACATCACCAAGAGAACGAATAGCAAGATTCTCCTCAACAAAAACGTGGTCATCATAAGTAAAATCATTGCCAAAAATGTTAAGGTATGGAACTACGGAAAAGAGAACCACCAGAAGAACTGACAAGTGAAAAGCCCTCATGGCAGAAAAGAAACAACAGAGGTATTTATTGGTTTCTTAAAAGCGGCAATGAAGCGCTGTGCCTTGCGATAATTGGTGTTAGCAGCAGTGGCAGCTACTACATGACAAAAGCAGCCAACACAATAACTTGGGAAAAAACACAACTGCGAAAGAGTTAAAAGCTATCTTAGATTACCAGATTCAAGATGAAAACCGGCAAATCAACAAACCTGCAATGGACTCAGCAAGTATTGGGACATTTACTTGACGTAGATTCCAAACAGCACGCCGGGGAAGACCTCGCTCACAGGGCG